>CAZFOP010000144.1:0-8469 GCA_964520085.1 uncultured Solibacteraceae bacterium
TGCCGGTGTGGCTGCTGCTCGAGCCGCGCGACTATCTGGCCACCTACCTGAAGCTGGGGACCATCGCCATCCTGATCGTGGGCGTCTTCGTCGTCCACCCGGATATCCGCTTTCCCGCCGTGACCCAGTTCGTTTCCGGCGGCGGGCCCATCATCAAGGGCAAGCTCTTCCCGTTTCTGTTCGTCACCATCGCCTGCGGCGCCATCTCCGGCTTTCACGCGCTGATCGCATCGGGCACCACGCCCAAGATGATCGACAAGGAGAGCGACGCGCGCTTCATCGGCTACGGTGCGATGGCGTGCGAATCGCTGGTCGGCGTGCTGGCGCTAATCGCCGCCACGTCGATGTACCCCGGCGACTACCTCGCCATCAACAGCGCGCCCGCCATGTTCGCCAAGCTCGGCGTGCACACGGTGAATCTGGATGTCATCTCACGCCAGGTGGGCGAGAATCTTGCCGGGCGCACCGGCGGCGCGGTTTCGCTCGCCGTGGGCATGGCGCAGATCTTCCGCGGCCTTCCCGGCATGGACCGCCTGATCGGATATTGGTACCACTACGCGATCATGTTCGAGGCGCTCTTCATCCTCACCACGGTCGATGCCGGCACGCGCGTGGCTCGCTACGTTCTGCAGGAATTGCTCGGCAAGGCCAGCCCGCGCTTTGGCGATACGGCCTGGCTGCCCGGCAATCTCATTACCACGTTCGTCGTCGTCTGCGGCTGGGGATATCTCATCTACACCGGCAATATCTCTACGATCTGGCCGTTGTTCGGCGCCGGCAACCAGTTACTCGCCACCATCGCCCTGGCCGTGGCTACAACCTTCCTGATTAACATGGGCAAGGCACGCTATGCCTGGATCACGGGCGTCCCGATGTGCTTCGTGGGTGTAACTACGGTTACCGCTGGCGTGCTGTCGATCCGGGATATCTTCTGGCCGTTGACATCGAAGACGGGACAACCGATGATCGCCGGCTATCTGGATTCCGGTTTGATGACTATCTTTATCGTGGGCGTGGTGTTAGTCGTGTTCAGCGCCGCCCGCCGCTGAATCGCCGCGATGCGCGGTGTCCCGGCGCCCAGGGATTCCTTCGGCGAGCCAGTCGGCCCCGGCGGCGATATCAAGATGGGGTGTTGCTGAGCGCGAAACGGCTTGCCAGTGGGGCAGGCGCTTTCGCCTGCCAACCGCCTTTTCCCTCGCCTACGCTCCAGCCATGGCGCGGCGTGGTTCGAAGGTATATCCGAAGCCGCGCACGGAATGAATCAGCGTGGGCTCGGCGGGGTCCTGTTCGATTTTCTGGCGCAGGCGAAGCACGTATACATCCACCGCGCGGTCGGTGATGGCGCGGTCCTGGCCCCACACAGAATCGAGCAGTTGTTCGCGGCTGAAGACCACGCCGGGACGGCTCATCAGAAACTCGAGCAGACGGAATTCGGTGGCTGTCAGCGCTAGCGGAGTACCGTTCAAGCGGAGCTGTCGGCTGCTGGTGTCGAGCTCGATGCCGCCCGCCTCCAGCAGGCGCGGCGGCGATGTCTGATTGCGGAACTGCAGCTTAATCCGCGCGATCAGTTCGCGCACGAAAAACGGCTTCACCACGTAATCGTTGGCGCCCAGCTCCAGGCCCACGATGCGGTCGGTCTCCGAAGCACGAGCGGTCAGAAAGATGATCGGGACGCTGGCTAACTCGGGGTCGCGCCGGATGCCCTTGCAGATATCCAGGCCGTCGGAATCCGGCAGCATGATATCGAGTAGGATCAAGTCCGGCCGTACCTGCCGGCACAGCTCGATTGCCCCTTTGCCGGTTTGCAGGCCGGACAGCGAGAACCCTTCCTTCTCCAGGTTGTACTTGAGAAGTGAAAACAGGTCGACGTCGTCTTCGATCAGCAGGATTTTCTTCATGAGCGCCGTAGTTACCTGCTCTAACACTATCAGCGCTCGTGTTACAGAGCGATTAAGCGCGCGTGAATTCGGGATTAAGGCACTCGGGGCGCCGGGGAGGGGTTTAGAATGGGCGCATGGAGCAGACAAGCAAATCCGAAACACTGCACGCGTTTATCGAGGCCTCCAAGACCAAAGGCGCGGCGGACGAGTTCCTGGTCAACCTCCTGCGTGAACAGGGCTGGGCGGCCAAGGATATCTATGCTGCCATCGGACGCTACTACCAGAGTCTGACTGGCCTTGCGGTGCCGGTGCGCACCGGAGGAGCCGGAGAAGCGGCCCGCGATGCTTTCCTCTACCTGCTGGCCTTTTCCACCCTGGGAACATGGACCATCGCGCTGGGCTCGCTAATGTCCACCTATATCGACCGCTGGTTCCCGGACCCGCTGGCGCGGCAACCCATTTTCGCCCCGTTTGACGTCTCCGGTGAAATGGCCTGCATCATAGTGGGTTTTCCCATTTTTCTTTTTGTCATGCGATTTATCCTGAGGGAAGTGGAGACGCGCCCGGAGAAGCTCGAATCGGGCATCCGCAAATGGCTCACCTACATTGCATTGCTGATCGCGGCGGGCACTGTGATTGGCGACCTGATTACGTTCCTCACCTTCTTCCTGCAAGGAGAGCTCACCACCCGGTTCGTTCTGAAGGCACTGGACGTAGTCGTGATCGCGGGAACCGTATTCTGGTACTATCTGGGATCGCTGAAGAGAGGCGCCGGACATGACGAAGCGTAGAGATAGGCTGACCGGAGCTGCCGCGCTGGTGACCGTCCTGGTCGTGCTGGCGCTCGGGTTCCACCGCCTCGGTCCGCGCGCAAATCAGCGAGCCATCAAGGCCGACCAACTCCGTCTTGAGGACCTGCATTCCATCGCACAGCAGGTGTACTTTCAGAATCTTCGGCAGATGCCAATGCCGGATGCGCTCGGCGAGCTCCCACAGAGCGCCCACGTAAGCTTGCACGATCCGGTGACAAATGCCCCTTACGAATACCATCCAAAGCTCGGCACCGCCTACGAGCTATGCGCCAACTTCGAGACGGACAGCAGTGCTCGGGAGGGATGGAACATTCAGCCCTATTCGCCCTTCTGGAACCATGCCAAGGGCCGTTTCTGCTACCGACTGGATGCCGCCAAGATGACGGAGTACTGACTCGCCCTACGCCGCGCACTCGCCGCGGCCCAGTTTCAGTGAGTACGCTTCGTCGTCGCCCCAGTCCTGGTAGATCTCGGGGAACATCTCGGCTGGTTTGGCAAACTCGCGCGTCATTTCGCGGAAAGTCTCGATCTTGTGCCGCAGCACATACTGGCGGAAGGTTTCGCCATCGATCCGGTTGGCCTCAAAATGATCCAGCACCCGCACCACCGCGGCTGGCGCAAGCCGCGCCGGAATCGACTGCACCGCCAGGCCAAAACGCATCACGCCCTGTTCGTCGTACCCGCCCCCCAGCAGCATCTGGTAAAAGGGAACCTCGCGGCCTTCGATCTTGCGGGCATTGCCGAAAAATCCGAAATCCGCCACCCAGTGCTGCCCGCACGCATTCGGGCAGCCGCTGACTTTGATCGAAAGCTCGCGTACGCGCGGGTCGTCATACCCGCGCAGCGTCTCGCCTAGCGCGGCTCCAAGGTTCATCGACTTGGTCAGCGCCAGGTTGCAGGAGTAAGCGCCGGGGCAAGTCACCACATCGTCAATCTGCCGTGCGCGCGCCGCCGCCAGGCTGATCGCGGCCAGCGCCCGATGCACATCCGGCAATCGCGCCAGCGGGATGAACGGCAGCAGCAGATTCTGATCGATGGAAACCCGCAGCGTCCCATCGCCGGCAACCGCGGCGATGCGCCCCAATTCCCGCAACTGTGGGGCCCGAAGATTGCCCTGCTCCACGCGCACCGTGACTGCCGCGTAGCCGGTCTGTTTCTGTTCGGCAACGTTGGTCGCCAACCACGCATCGTACTCGCCATCGCCGGTCTGGCTATGCCCGGCCACAGGCAGCAGCGCGCCCTGCCCGAGCGGTTGCGGCTGCGATTGGTAGCCGCCGAAACCCTCCGGCACCCGCTCCGGCCAAGCGATTCCGCCGTCGGCCAGGATCGCCTGGTATTCCTTTTCCACTTGCTCCCGCAGCCACTCGATCCCGCGCTCACGCAACACGAATTTCAGCCGCGCCTTGTTCTTGTTTTCGCGGTTGCCATAGCGATTGAAGATGCGGATCACCGCTTCGCACCGGTTCAGCAGCCGCTCTTCGGGCACGAACTCTTCGAGCAGTTGCGCTTCGGTGGGAAGCGGCCCGAGACCACCGGCCACGATCATGCGGAAGCCGCGCTTGCCATCGCGAATCGCGGCGCGCAGGCCGATATCGTTGATCGCGCCCGCAATGCAATCGCTCGCCGCGCAGCCGTCGAAGGCGATTTTGAACTTGCGCGGCAGGTTCGACGTCAGATCCTTGCGCAGCAGAGCGTACGCCACCCGCTGCGCGTAGGGCCGAACGTCGAAAACTTCGTCGCGCGCTATCCCCGCCCAGATGCAAGTCGTGACATTGCGCACCGTGTTGTAGCAGGCCTCGCGATTGGTCAGCCCCGCGTCTGCCAGCACGTGCATCAGGTCGGCCGCGCGCTCGAGTGGCACGAAATGGAACTGGATGTTCTGCCGCGTCGTCAGGTGCCCCCTGCCGCCGCCGAATTCCTCGGCCACGCGCGCCAGTTGCCCCGCCTGCGCCGCCGTCAGCATCCCACCCGGGATTTTCGACCGCACCATCTGTACCCCTGGTTGCCGTTGCCCGTATATCCCATGCTTCAGCCGGAAGGGGCGAAACTCGTCTTCCGTGATCTGGCCGTCGAGGAACGCCTGGGCCTTGCGGCGAAAGGTCTCGATCTCCTCGCGGACAACTCGATCATGTTCAATTTCAAACACTTGAGCGTCAGTCAATGATTCGCTAGCAGCTCCAGTCATAGCAGCACCCGATTCTTTCTGAATTATATCACCTCCTTGTCCATGGAGATTGGACCCAATGTATTGCGGGAGAGGTTGGTCCGATCCCCGCCCGTTGCTTACCTGCGCATGGGGCGTTTAGGATCTTATACTCTCAGTGTCCGCTTAGTTTAGAATCGTATCTAGTCCGGTGGCGAAGCCGGCCGCCAGATTCTACTATGTCTCGAACTCTTCTGATTACATTTGGAATCGGCATCGTGGTGGTTGCGATCGCCGTTTCGGTCATCGTCTACATGCAGCGCGGCGGGCATGTCGAGCTGCCGGGAAAGATCCTCAAGGTGCGCACTTCCCCGCTGGATGACCAAAGCGCGGCTGCGGTAATCGATTTTCGCGTCACCAATCCTTCGGATCATACGTTCCAGGTGCGCACCGTGACCGTGGTGCTGGAGAACAAGTTCGGCGTCCAGACCGAAGGCTCTACGGCTTCGGAAATCGATGCGCAACGCCTGATGGCCGGCGTGCCTCTGCTCGGCGACAAGTACAACCAGAGTTTGATGGTGCGCGAGCGGGTGCCGGCCCACACCACGCTGGATCGCATGATCGCGGCCCGCTTCGAAATGCCCGATTCCCAACTCCAGTCCCGCCAGCGTTTCCTGTTGAGGATCGAGGAGTGGGACGGCGTGGTGCAGGAGATTAGCGAGAAATAGCGCGCGCCTCGGGTTTTGCCAACCTTCCGTGGTGGGGCATGCTTCAGCTTGCCCCCGGACCGTGCGATTCGGCTACATTGAATGACTGCTATGATCGCGGCTCCGACGCGCGCTTCGGAGCCGCGACCATAGGGAGCGTTGTGCCGCATCACACGGCGCAACGGGCTAGTTGCCAATGCGGAACGTGCCGCTCAGTGGCAGATCGCGCGATGAACCACCCACCTGCACCGTGTATTCGCCGGGAACCAGCTCCCACGCATTCTTGTCCTCATTGAAGATGGACAGATAGTGCGGGTCGAGCGAGAGCGTCACCGACTTCGATTCGCCCGGATCGAGCGCAATCTTCTGGAATGCCACCAGGCGTTTGAAGGGCTCTCCGGCGGCCTGCGGAAGCGTGGCGTACACCTCGGCGATTTCGGCACCGGCGCGCTGGCCGGTGTTCCTCACCTGGAAGGTGACCTGCGCAGCCGACAACTGCAGCCCCGAGTACCCGTAGGCCGTATAAGACAGTCCAAAGCCAAACGGGAATAGCGGCTGCTTCTGTTTGGCGTCATACCACTTGTAGCCGACCAGCGGTCCTTCGTCGTATTCGATGTCGAAACGACGCATGTTGACCATCCACCTGGAGCCGGGGAACATCGGCTTTTCGTCACCCGGGCCCGGCGGCGGCTGCAGGGTCTCGACCGGATGCGGCAGGTCCGCCTCCGATTTTGGGAACGTGACGGGCAACTTAGCCGACGGGTTGACGCGCCCGAAGAGAATGCTGGCGAGCGCCTCGGCGCCGCGGGTGCCGGGATACCAGGCTTCGAGCACCGCGCTCACTTTATCGATCCACGGCATGGTAACGGCGCCGCCGGATTCGATCACCACGATCGTATGTGGATTGGCCGCCGCCACGGCGGCAACCAGCGCGTCCTGTTGACCCGGCAGCGAGAGGCTGCGCACGTCGTCGCCTTCGCTGGTCGGTTGATTGACGAACACAATCGCTACGTCGGACTCCCTGGCCAGCGCCGCCGCCGCGCTCGCGTCCGTACCCGGATCGTAGATGACCCTGGCACCGGGCGCCATGGCGCGAATCGCTTTCAACGGCGACGAGCGGTGCCAGACGGCCTCATCCATGCCGGGAACCGGCAGCCCATTGACCAGTTCGCCCTGGACCGCGTTGCCTCCAATTGGGTCCACCCGTCCCGAGCCGCCGCCCGAAAGCACACCCACGTCGGCGTGCGAACCGACGAGCGCGATCGAAGCGACGTTCGCCGCCAACGGCAACTGGCCGCCCGCGTTCTTCAGCAGCACGATCGTCCGCTCGGCCACACGCTCGGCCACTGCCAGGCCGTGAAACACGTCTGGCACGCGCCGGTCCGGCGGATTATCGAACAGACCCACCGCGAACTCGGTGCGCAGTATCCGGTGCACCATGTTGTCCAGCCGCGCCATTGAAACCTGGCCGCGCTTGACGGCTTTCTTCAGCGCTTCGCCGAAGTAATTCGATTCCGGCATCTGCATGTCCAAACCCGCGTTGGCCGCCTTCACCGTGCTATGCGTGCCGCCCCAATCGGAGACGACGAAACCCTGGAAGCCGAAATCCTTCTTCAACACTTGGTTCAGCAGGTAGTCGTTCTCGCAGGCGTAATCGCCGTTCACCAGGTTGTAGGAGCACATCATGGCGCCCGCGCCGGAGAGTTTGGCCGCGATCTCGAAGCCCAACAGATCGCTTTCGCGCATGGCCCGCTTGCCCACCTTCACGTTAACGTAGGCGCGCCCGCTCTCCTGATCGTTCATCGCGTAGTGCTTCAGATCGCCGATGATGTGCTGCTCTTGCAGCGCCTTCATCTCAATGCCCGTCAGCGTGCCGGCCAGCACCGGATCTTCGCCGTGATACTCGAAATTGCGCCCGTTGCGCGGCTCGCGGGTGAGGTCGAGGCCGCCGCCGAGCGTCATGGTGTACCCTTGATCGCGCAACTCGCGCCCGATCAGCGCGCCGTATTCGCGAGCCAGATCGACGTCCCAACTGGCGGCCTCGCCGATCGTCGACGGCAGCGGCGTCGAGTAGCGGCCGAACCCGGCTGAGTGCGTGACGCCCACCGTGGCGTCCGCCATCTGCATGTCGGGAATTCCCAGGCGGGCGATGCCTGGAATGAACCCGGCGTTGCCCAGCGCTCGCCGCGGCAGCTTGTCGGGAGGCGACATCACTTCTTCCCAGCCGTTGGCATGCAGCAGCGAGATCTTCTCGTCGAGCGTCAGCACCTTAACGATCAGATCGGCGCGTTGGTCGGGCGAAAGAGTCTTATCCATCCAGGGCTGCGGCGGACGCGTCGGTTGCGCCAGAACGGGCGCCACGGCGAGCGTCAATGCCAGACCGGCGACCGCTAGCCCGGACAGGCGGGGAAGCGTGTGGAGAGGTTTTGTCATCGTCACAATATTGAATTCCGATCTTGCGTCGATCCGGCTGATTCCACGAGGCCGCGCGCGGGTCCGCCGGGCTCGCATTTCCAATGGCAGTGGACGTCGAAACCCATACTCCTGCGCCTTTTCTGCGCCGAATGCGGGTCGCAACAGCACTTCGCCCACCGTAGCAGGTATTCACCGCCGGTTGCATGCCCAGCCTTCCATCAAGTGCGTGGCGCAGGCTGTCAAGATGAGCTGAGATTGGCCGCGGCTTCGCTTCGTACCCGGCCACCACTGAAGTCACCCGCACTCGCGCTAGAACGGCTGAATCTCTTCCCGCGTCGAATCGAAGTCGATCCGACGCTTTTGCATGTAGGCGATGTTGCCCAGGTGCGAAGCCTGCGCCGACCGGTGTCCGGCCAGCACGTCGCCGTTCGGCAGCTTGCGCGACTTCACGCACTCGAGAAAGTTCTCCACGTGGTCCATGTCGATGCTGCCGGCCGCTTGCACCACCACCG
>CAZFOP010000145.1:0-8450 GCA_964520085.1 uncultured Solibacteraceae bacterium
AGGCCAAGTCGAAGGAAGTCCGCCGCGTCACGGCCGCCAGTCTGGGCGTTGCGCCAGTGGCGCCAGGCATCGTCGTCCAGCGCATTTATCTGCCCGAGCGCAACAAGCGCACCCAATTGTTTGAGGGGGATCCCAGGCAGGCCGCCGCGCAACTGGTCGAGAAGCTGAAGTTCGAGGCGCGTGCGATATGAGCGTCCTGGCGGTTCTCGAACAGCGCGCTGGCCAGTGGCACCGCATGTCCTTCGAGACCCTGGCCGCCGCGCAGCAGATCGCGCGCGAATTGAATACCACCGTCTCGGCCGCCATATTGGGGCACAACATTAGCGCGCTGGCGAAGGAACTGGCAGCCACGGACGTCGCGACCGTCTACGCGTTCGAACACGAGTTGCTGGCGCAGTATACGCCGGACGCCTATACGATGGCGCTCGAAGCGTACATCGATTGTTTCAGGCCCTCGATCGTGCTTTTCCCGCACACCTACCAGGTGCGGGACTTTCTTCCTCAACTGGCAACTCGTCTTGACCGCGTCGCGGTGACCGACGTCGTGTCGCATCGCATCGAGGATGGCGCGCTTACGCTGGTCCGCCAGCTCTTTCAAGGCAAGGTGAATGCGGATGTGCGTTTCTTCGGTGAGGAGCCGTACCTGTCGTCCTTGCAGGCTGGCGCCTACCGTGCCGACCGCGTGGCGAGAGGCGCCGCGCCGATCGAGTTAATGCGACCGAGCCTGAAGCCCGGCGACATCCGTACCCGGCCGCTCGAACCTTTCCGCGCTGCGCAGCAAACGGTGGACCTGGGCGTGGCCGAGCGGATCGTCTCGGTTGGCCGTGGCATCAAGGAAGCGAACAACATCCCGCTGATCGAAAAGCTCGCCGCAGCGTTAGGAGCCGAGCTGGCCGCCTCGCGGCCCATCTGCGACGCGGGCTGGCTTCCCATGGAACGCCAGGTGGGCAGCTCCGGCCAGACCGTCGCTCCGAAATTATACGTGGCTATCGGCATCTCGGGAGCCATCCAACACTTGGTGGGAATGAAAGGCGCGCGCACGGTGGTCGCCATCAACAAAGATGCCGGCGCCCCGATTTTCGAAGTCGCCGATTACGGCATCGTGGGCGACTTGTTCCAAGTGGTGCCAGCCCTGATCGAAGCCCTCCAGAAAGCGTAGGTGAAGCAGGTCCCCGACCTGCTTTTCTTGGGAAGTCCGGCCGCTGTCACCAACCGCTTAGATACCATGGTCGGGCGCGCGTTTGCAGGTCGGGGACCTGCCCCACATTACCCTGGATGGATTTCCGTCAGCTCCACTGCGAGCACGGCTCCGCACTGCGCGCACACGGCGGCGTTTTCGGGGGTGAGATAAACCTCGGTGGATTCACAGCGCGCGCAGGCCACGGTTGGGTCGGCGGGATCGGGCAGCGGATCGGGCGGCACGATGCCGCCCGCCATGCGTCCCGTTGCCCGCGTCACCGGTTCAAACGTGGCTCCGCAGCCTGAGCAAACATGATTGAAACAGCAGTTCGGCGTACACGTGTAGGACACTTCCGCCGAACCGCACTGCGGACAGGAGATCTCCAGTCTCCGCGTCCGCATTTTATTGCTTCGGCGTAACCGGCGGGGCAGCCGGGGTCACCGGGGCAGCCTGCTTCGCCGCGGCCGGCGGAACGGACAAAGTCGGCGGGGCCGGCGGCTTCGGCGCGGCGAAGAAGTCCGGATCGTAAAACGCGCTCTTGGTCATTTCTTCCAAGGTCTTCTGCGCCTTCTGCGGCACCAGCGTTTTTTCGATCTGCGGACGAGCTTGTTCGAACGTCTTCGTCACGTGCGATTCCACCTTGATGATGTGGTATCCGTATTGAGTCTTCACTGGCGCGCTCACCTCGCCGGGCTTTAGCTTGAAAGCCTCCTGGTCGAACGTGGGCACCATCCGGTTATGTGGAAAAGGCGGGAGCAGCCCGCCGTTGGAGGCCGTCGAGTCGTCCGAATTCTCCTTTGCGAGCGTGGCAAAATCCTCGCCGGCCGTGATGCGCTTATATAGGTCGTTGGCCTTGGCCAAGGCTTCTTCGTCGGTCAGTTCCTTCGCTCCCGGCTTGACCGGCATCTGGGCGCCTTTCGTGCGGATCAGGATGTGGCGCGCGGTGACTTCTTCAAAGTCCCTCAGATGCTCGTCATAGTATTTTCGGGCGTCGGCTTCGTCAATCTTGGTTTCTGCTTTGATCTCGTCGGAGACCAAGTTGGACAGCAGTTGGTCGTTGTTGAGCGTGGCCTGAATCTTGTAACCCGGAGTTTGATCCAGCTTGCGGCGCCTGGCTTCGTCCGACAAAATATACAGCTTGGCCAGGATCTCGGCGAACTGCTTGCGGTTCGCGCGGAATCTGTTCTTGACTTGATCGGGAAGCCCGTTGATGATTTCGTCGTACTGTGCCTCCGTAATCGTCACGTCGCCCGCTTTGATCACCACGCGGTCGGGAGGCACCGTCACCGGCGCAGGCTGCGCGGCGGCGGCGGGCGCGAGCATTCCAGGCGGGATTGGCGTAGCGAGCTTGGGGGCGGCAGCCGGAGGTGCGGCTTGGGCCGGCGTCGGGGCCGGCGGAGTCTGTGCCAGCAGACAAGCGGCTGGTGCAATCAATAGAAATTTGCGCAAGAAATTCATAGCTTCTATGATACCAGCGCTCGCGGCGTGGCTTAATCTAGTAACGGACCTTGTCCGCCCAGGCCGCCCATTCCGCGAAGGGGCGGTTTGCGGATTGGTCCTCCGCGCGAATCATCGGGATGGCGCGCCCGGCCTGGGGCAATGCAAGCTGGCTGTAAATGAACGAATCGTCGAAACCGGCCGCCGCGGCGTCCGCGGCGGAGGCTGCGAAGAAGACTCGCGCGGGCCGCGCCCAAAACAACGCACCCAGACACATCGGGCAGGGTTCGCAGGAACAATAGACGTCGCAGCCGGTGAGTTGAAAGCCGCCGAGCGAACGGCACGCCTCGCGGATGGCTACGATTTCGGCGTGCGCCGTGGGGTCGTTGGCCGCGGCGACTCGATTCGTTCCGGCCGCGATCACCGCGCCGTCCTTCACCACCAGCGCCGCGAACGGTCCGCCGCCATGGCGCACGTTTTCCGCCGCCTTTTCGATCGCCTCTCGCAGGAGTTTCGGGTTCATATCTGTGTTCCAATGTTGACATGATCGAGGTGGTAGCGGCGATTCTGGAGCGCGATGGCCGGGTGTTGATTGGCCGGCGGCAGCCGGAGCAGTCGCATCCGCTCCAGTGGGAGTTTCCCGGCGGCAAAGTGGAGCCGGGCGAATCGCCGCCGCTGGCCCTGGCGCGCGAGCTCGAAGAAGAACTGGGAATTCGCGTGGCCGCGGGCGAAGAGGTCGCCCGCTACCCATTCACCTATCCCGGCAAACACCCGATTACGCTGATCTTTTTTCGTGTCACGAGCTTTCAGGGCGAGCCGCGGAATTTGATCTTTCATGAGTTGCGCTGGGAACCCCGTGCGAACCTGGCGCGCTTCGATTTCGTGGAAGGCGATCTGCCTTTCCTGAGCGCGTTCGCTCCTTCGGCCTGACATCTGGGTTAGGAGAGATGAGCGTTTGTCGGCGGTCGGCATCCTTCGGTGCAGCGGATAATGGTAGACCACGAAACGCGATGGTCTGCCTTACTGCGGCGCGCCACTCGCCTGCGGGGCTGCTATGCTGACGGGAGCGGAGCCTTCCATGAGCAAAAAGGTGCTGATCGTCACCGGCGACGGCGGAGATGGCTACGAAGCCCTCTATGCTTACCATCGTTTCCAGGAAGCTCGCTGGGAGCCCCTGGTGGCGGCGCCATCGCGCAGACCCTTGCATCTGGTTTTCTTCGATGCCGAACCCGGCTGGGAAACTTACGTGGAGCGTCCGGGGCCACGCCTCGATGCCGACGTCGTGATCGCCGCGGTCGCGGCCGGCGAATTCGCCGCTGTGCTGTTTCCCGGCGGCCGCGCCCCGGAGTATCTGCGCAACGATCCAGACGTGCTCGAGCTGGTGCGCGATTTCGCCGCGCAGGGCAAGTGCGTCTGCGCCATTGGTCATGGAATTCAGGTGCTGGCCGCGGTCGGGCTGACCCAGGGCCGCACCGTCACCTGCCACGCCAATGTGCGGATCGAAGTGGAGCGCGCCGGAGGCATCTACAGCTCCCAGCCGGCGGTTCGCGATGGCAATCTGGTCACCGCCCAATCCTGGCGCGCCCACCCCGAGTTCTACCGCGAGGTCTTCACCGCGCTAGGATAGCGGTCTTCGTGGCGCACGCAGGACGACGTGTCGAGAAGACTCTCGACACGGCTGGCTTGACGGCCGGCGCCACGTCAGCCGTGTTATCGGCGCCAGGGGCGGCAGCGTTACTTCAATGACAGAGTTACCGCCTTGCCATCGTAAGCCACACGATGCGTGGCCTGCGGTGTAAAGGAGAAGCCCGCCGGGTGCTCGGCGGCGACCAACACTACTTCGACGGTGCGATGCTGCGGCATGCCGGCGAAAGAGCCGTGCCGGTCACCCACGGTCAACGTCTGCGCGCCATCGTTCCAGTGCAGCGCAATCTCGCTGAAGGCGCCCTGTTCGTAGTTGTAATTGGTGCCTTCGTCTTCGTAGAGCGTGAAGTCGCCATCGGCCCCTACATAGACATACACCGTGAGCGGATCGGCTGGCTTTTCGCCCGTGTACTGGATTTCCGGCCCGAAGGGGATGATCGAGCCGGCCCGCACATAAACCGGAATCTCGTCATAGGGCGCAGCCGCGTCCGGGATGGCGCCGGCCTGGGCCTTTTGTCCACTCCAGAAGTCGTACCACTGGGCGGCGGGCGGCAGGTAGACATTGCGGCTGCGCGCCTGGTATTTCGTGATGGGCGCCACCAGGAGCGCGGGGCCGAACAGAAACTCGTCGGTCAGTTCGCGCGCCTGCTTATCCTCGGGGAAGTCCATCACCAACGGACGCAGGATGGTGGCGTCGCGCCGCGTCACGGCGCCGGCCAGCGAATAAATGTACGGCAACATGCGGTAGCGCAAGCGGTCGAACTTGGTTTCCGCCTGATAGGCGGGGCTCGCCGCGTCGCCCATGGTCCACATCTCGCGGAAGCGCAGCTCCCCATGCACGCGCAGCAACGGCGTGAACGTGCTGAACTCGAACCAGCGCGCGTTCAGCTCGCGCCATTCCTCCTGGTCGGCCGGCTTCATGTCCGCGGTCGAGTACTTGTTTTGCATGGTGTAGCCACCGCTGTCGGTCGTCCAGTAGGGCACTCCCGAAAGGCTGATTCCCAGGCCGGCCGGTATCTGCTTGGCCAGCGCGGTCCACGTCGATGTGATATCTCCCGACCAGCTTGACGCCGCGTAGCGCTGCTGGCCGGCATAGCCGGAACGCGTCAGCAGGAACACGCGCTGGTTGGGCGCGGCCCGTCGCTGGCCATCGTAAATCGCCGCGCTGTTCTCAAGCGCGAAAGCGTTTAACATGCGCGATGCCGTCCCCAGCGCGGTGGGATTCATCAACCGGCGCGAATCTTCCACCGTGGTCGGCGATGGCGTGCAATCCGGTTCGCTCGCGTCCATCCACCAGGCGTCGATGCCCCGGCGGAAGAGGTTCTTCTCGATCTGCGACCAATAGAGCTTGCGCGCCGCCGGGTTGAAGGCGTCGTAATCCGTGGCGACGTACCCCAGCCAATCGCGCTCCTGGAGTTG
Organism: uncultured Solibacteraceae bacterium; assembly: GCA_964520085.1. Taxonomy (GTDB): domain Bacteria; phylum Acidobacteriota; class Terriglobia; order Bryobacterales; family Bryobacteraceae; genus Bog-375. Next base: position 5,681 of record CAZFOP010000145.1, read on the forward strand.
CAGGTTCGACTCATACAGGAAACCGTGCGCCTGTAGTTCCTGCGCGTTGGCCGTAGTCGGATAGAATTTGGGCCAGACAGAAATCATCAAGTGTGCGTGCTGATCGTGGATCGCCTTGATCCAGCCGTCGGGATCGGGAAAGCGAGCCGGGTCGAACTGGTGCGAACCCCACGCATCGATCGGCCAGTACTGCCAATCCTGCACGATGTTGTCGAACGGAATCTGCCGCCGCCGGTATTCGCTCACCACGTCCAGGCTCTGCTCGGCCGTCTCATATCGCTGGCGCGATTGCCACAGGCCAAATATCCACGAAGGCATCATCGGCGCACGCCCGGTCAACTGGCGGTAACCGGCGATCACGTCGTCCAGCTTCGGCCCGTACACGAAGTAGTAATCCGTGCCGTCGCCCACTTCCGACCACAACGAAGTCGAGCGATCCTGATTCGGCGTCTTCCATGCGAATTTCATGGTGCTGCCCTGCTCGGTGTCCCATTCGATGCGGATCGGATAGCGGTGCCCGCCTTCGAGCGAAATCTTCACTTGGTCGGTCGCGGCCAACCATCCCTGCCGCCAGTGGTCGAACACCAGGCGTCCGTCGATCCACACCTTGATGCCGCCGTTGGCGAACGTCTGAAACTGGTAGTCGCCGGTGACCGGCGCCGCAATCGAGCCTTCCCAGCGGGTGTTCTTTACCGGCGGCTGCGGCTCACCCTGCGGCAACAGGTCCAACTGCAGGTCCGAGGAAAACCGCACCGGCGCGGAGCCGTCTATCGGCTGCACGGAGAGGCCGCCCTGCGCGCCCGTGGTGTCGAAAAGATACTCGAGTGGAATGGGCGTGAACGGCCGCAGATCGCCAAAGCGCGTCAGCGACGTGTTCTCCCAGAGTACGCCGTATCCGCGGCTCGACACCAGGAACGGCACCACGATGTTGGTGTTGCGCTGCCACATATCGAAGTCGTAGCCCTTGATGTCGAGCGTGTTGAACTGCCGCTGGCCGAGCCCGTAAAGCGATTCGTCGGCGTTTTCCGCCCAGCGCTGCTGCACGTGCCAGGTCCGTTCGCCCTGCACCTCGGCCGGTTCGACCGCGCGCCCGCCAGGCAATTCCGCGGCGATCGGTTTGCCCGCAGCGTCCAGAAAACGAACCGCTCCGGTGCGCCGGTCCACCACTACCTGCAGGCGCGGCGTGGCGAGGGAGATCGTCTCCGCCGTGCCGCCCGGTTTCCAATCCGTAAAAGTCTGAGCCTGCGCCACCACGTCCAGCACCGGTCGCCTGAAGAAGCCCCGGTCCTTGGCGAACGCGACGCGCACCACGTTCTCGGAAAGCGGCTGGACCTTCAGCACCCCGGTGGGCGTGGCGAACGTAAGACCGTCCGCCGCCCAGTTTGCCTCTTGGCCCATCGCCAGCGTTCCCGGCAGCAGCAGGAGAAGCGCGGCGGCCGCGCTGCGCCATGAATCGAAATGTTTCCGGTCAGTCATGGTGGAAGTCTCTTTTCGTGATCGTTCAGGATATCAATCATCATTGCCGGGAACCAGCCCTCGACCGCACCGTGAGTCTGCCGTTCTTGCCGGGGCTTACAATGAAAACGGCCATGTTCCGCATGTTGGCTGCGCTGACGCTGGCGACGGCGGCATTCGCCGGCCAGCCCCTTTACGATCTTTACGGTCGGGTGCGCCCGGCCGAACCCGTATCCATCTCCTTGTTTGGCGCCGACGCACCGTTCGATGCGTCGGCCTCGACGGCCGATGGCCGTTTCCGTTTCCACAAGTTGTTGCCGGGAACTTACACCGTGGCCGTGTTCTCGGCTGGGCGCGGTGAAGTCCGCCGCACAGTGGAAGTGGGGCCAAGCACCGGCGGCAGCGGGCGACGCGTGTCCATCGAGATCGACCTGGCGCCCGGCGATTTCGCACCGCCCGAACCGGAGCGCCAGCACACCGTCTCCGCCCGCGCTCTCGCCATCCCCGGCCGTGCGCAGCGGGACTATGACGAGGCCCACAAGGCCCTCTCCCGCCGCGACACCGCTGCCGCCGTTTCCCATCTGGAACGCGCCGTCGAGGCCGCGCCCCAGTTCGCCGCCGCCTGGAACGAGTTGGGCACCATCGCATATCAGACGCAGAACTTCTCGCGGGCCGAAGAGTGCTTCCTCCAAGCGCTCGACCAGGACCCGCACGCTTTCGAACCGTTGGTCAACCTGGGCGGCGTGGAGGTCACACTGCATAAGACCGAGCGCGCGCTCGACTACAACATACAAGCCGTATTGGCGCGCCCCAACGACGCCCTGGCACACTCGCAGCTCGGCATGGCGTACTTCCAGGCTGGCAATAACGACCTGGCGCTGCAGCATTTGGATGTCGCGCGCCGCATCGATCCGGCGCATTTCTCTCATCCGCAACTGCTGATGGCGGAAATCCATCTGCGCGGCAAGGACCGTGCCGCCGCCGCCGACGACCTGGAAGACTTTCTCAAGTTCCACCCCGATTGGCCCAAGGCCGCCGAAATGCGCCAGGCCATCGCCCAGTTGCGGCAATAGCGCCGCTTCGCCCCGGACACGGTTTCGCCACACCGTAAGCGTTAACTTTTGGTGAATTCGCACCTCGCTGCCGCCATTGTGCAAAAAACAATTTGCAACTTGAATGTTTTTTGTTATTCTGGTAACGCTCTGGTAATAACTTGCCGCGCGAGGACGATGGAGACAGCCGCAGAAGGCATTCTGACTCGCGATGAAATGGAAAGCAGGCGCTTGTTGGCCGCACAAGACCTGCAGAGGGGACT
>CAZFOP010000146.1:0-672 GCA_964520085.1 uncultured Solibacteraceae bacterium
TTCCGCTCGATGTGCGAAAACGCCGAGCAGCTCAAGGCCTCGCTGGCCCACCTCAACACGCGCCGGACAGCGTTCAAGATCCCGGACGATCCGCGTCTCACCTCGGTCGGCCGCTACTTGCGCAAGTTCTCCGTCGACGAGTGGCCGCAGTTGTGGAACGTGCTGCGCGGCGACATGTCGCTGGTGGGTCCGCGCCCGGCCGTCCCGAACGAGGTGGAACTCTATCAGCAGTGGCAGCGGCGGCGCCTGCGCATGCGGCCCGGACTCACCTGCCTGTGGGCCGTCTCCGGCAGAGACAACGTCGATTTCGATCGTTGGATGAAACTGGACATGCAGTACATCGATAACTGGTCGTTGGCGCTCGACTGGAAGATCCTGCTGCGGACCATCCCGCGCGTGCTGACCGGCCATGGCGCCAACTGAGTTTGGCGCACGACCCGTGTGCCTAAGGCCGCCCGTTTGACCCATTTCGACACGGGCGACTACAATGTAATGTCCCGGTTGAGGCTGATCCCGTTGAACTTTCGCATCGGTCTCTAACTGGGAAACTAGCAATCGGCGCCGCGGGGGGGTAGCTACCCGGACCTGCGGCAAACGCCCCTGCGCGTGGCGAATACCTCCAGGAGACTTGACTTGAGCACATGGAATGCACCGCACCGCCTCATCGCCGTC
>CAZFOP010000146.1:682-8447 GCA_964520085.1 uncultured Solibacteraceae bacterium
TGACTTGAGCACATCGAACGTACCACACCGCACGCTTGCGTGTCGCGCGAACCATCTCTTGCGCGCGATAGCGCTGTTCCTATGCTCGCTTTCGGGGGGCGCCCTGGCTCAGACCGCACCGTATGTGCCGCCGCAGTCGCCGCGCGCCAAGCTGAGTTTCGACTTGAACTGGAAGTTCATCCGCGAGGATGTGCCCGGCGCCGAGGCGCCCAACTTCGACGATTCCGCTTGGACGACGATTAGCACACCGCACACCTTCAACGACGTCGACTCATTTCGGCAGATCATTTCCCATAGCGGGGGCGACCGCGGCACGTATAAGGGATTGGCCTGGTACCGCAAACACTTCAAGCTTCCGGCCATGTTTGCAGCCGGCAAGGTTATTCTCGAATTCGAGGGGATGCGGCAAGCCGGCGACATTTTTCTGAATGGCAAGCAGGTTGGACTTTACGAAAACGGCGTGACGGCCTACGGCTTGGATATCTCCGGCGCCGTCCACTTCGGGAACGAAGAGAACGTCCTAGCGGTGAAGGTGGATAACCGCACTACTTATCAGGAGCGTTCCAGCGGCACGCCGTTCGAATGGAACGCCAACGACTTCAATCCCGACCACGGGGGCATCAACCGGCATGTCTGGTTATATTTCACTGGGAGGATTTATCAGACTCTGCCGTTGTATTACGGCCTGGAAAGTACCGGCGTGTATGTTCATGCCGCAAACTTCAATATCGCCGGAAAGAGCGTCGAAATCACGGTCGAGTCGGAAGTGCGCAACGCGTCCGGCGATCGGGCCACAGTAGGGTTGTCGGTCGTGATTGTCGATCGGCAGGGGCAGGTTCACGCCCGTTTCGACGGCGATCCCGTCGATATGGTCGATGGCGAAAAGTCTGTCCTGACCGCGGCGGGAGCGCTCAAGGGAGCGCGCTTCTGGTATCCGGAAGATCCATATCTTTACGATGTCTACACCATTCTCACGGTGGATGGCAAGACCGTGGACGTGGACAAGTTGGCAACCGGGTTCCGGAAGACCGAATTCAAGGGCGGCGCCGGAACCGGCGGCGTGTATCTCAACGATAAGTTTGTCTACTTGAGAGGTTATGCCCAACGTTCCAGCAACGAGTGGGCGGGGCTGGGGCAGGCATATCCGGACTGGATGCACGACTACCAGGCCCAGTTGATTCGCGACAGCCATGCCAACTACGTTCGCTGGATGCACACTGCGCCGCAGCGCGTGGATTCGGATGCGGCAGACCGCTACGGCATCATTCAGATATGCCCTGCCGCCGATAAGGAACGGGACGCAGCGGGACGTCAATGGGAACAGCGCCTGGAAGTGATGCGCGACACCATGATCTATTTCCGCAACAGTCCCAGCATCCTCTTCTGGGAAGCGGGTAACACCGTGGTCACCGTGGAGCACATGCAGCAGATGGTCGCACTGCGCAAGCAATGGGATCCAGACGGCGGCCGCGTGGTTGGCGCTCGCAGCAACGATAACGCCGAAGCCAACACTGCCATCACTCCCATTGCCGAATTCTTCGGCGTGATGATTGGCCAGGACAAGAGGACAGACGAACTCTCCGGCCCGACTGCCATATTCCGAGGTTACAGCGCCGCGCGCCGCGACCGGGCGCCGCTGATTGAAACCGAAGATTTTCGAGAGGAAGGCGCACGCCGGTTCTGGGACGATTTTTCGCCACCCTATTTCGGTTTTATGAAGGGGCCGAACGACACGTGGCAGTTCACCTCCGAGAGCTTCGCTTTGGGAAGTGTCTCCCGTTATTGGGCTTACTGGGAAAACCGCACCTCTAACGCAGATCCGGCCCATTCCAAGTGGTCTGGTTACGCCTCCATCTATTTTTCCGATTCCGACGCCGACGGACGGCAAGATTCGAGCGAAGTCTGCCGGGTCAGCGGCAAAATGGATGCGGTTCGTTTGCCCAAGGAAATCTATTTCGCCCATCGAGTGATGCAGAACGATCGGCCCGACATACATATCGTCGGCCATTGGAGTTATCCAGCCGGTCCCAACGCAAAGAAGACGGTAAAGACAATCTATGTCATTGCCAACACCCAATCGGTCGAGTTATTCGTAAACGGTAAATCGATTGGCGTAAACTCGAAGCCAGTCACCGGATATGTCTTTGCTTTTCCCAATGTGGAGTTTGCGCCGGGGAGTCTGACGGCTGTCGGCAGGAACGACGGCACGACAGTGACCCAGGAGGAACTGGCGAGCGCTGGGCCGCCAGCGCAAATCAAACTGACTCCGATTTTCGGTCCGCAGGGCCTACAGGCCGATGGGCAGGATGTAGCGCTGATTGACGTGGAAGTCGTCGATGCCAAAGGCCGGCGATGCCCAACCGACGACGATAAGATCGATTTCACCGTTACCGGACCCGGCGTCTGGCGCGGCGGCTACAACAGCGGCAAGACGGAGTCGACGAATAATCTCTATCTGAATACGGAAGACGGGATCAACCGGGTTGCGGTCCGTTCCACGCTGTCGGCCGGCACGATTACGATTGCGGCCAGGCGCCCCGGCTTGCAGGCGGCTCAAATACAGATCGTTAGTAAGGCAGTCAAGGCGGACGACGGCTTGGTGCCCTTTGTGCCGCAACATATGCGCGCGCCAGGCGAACAGTAGGTGGGATTTCGACTGATCGGCTAAGCCAGCGTCACATTCGCTCGGCGATCTTCGAGCGCCTGGGCCTGGCTCTTTTCCAGCCAGTGTTCCAGCACAAGCAAACGCCATAATTGGACTGGAACCCAGCGCCGGCGTAGCGCATAGCCGAGCGGCGCTTCGAGCGATCCCGTGCGCACCCAGCCATCCCGTTCGAGCGCGGTGCCTTGCCGCAAGCGGTCCAACATGCCGCTCCAGCGCTCCGCCAGCCACCGCTCGACGGGCACCGTAAATCCCTGCTTTTCGCGGAACGCCACATTGGGCCCGACGCGCCGCCGCACAATCTCCCGCAGCACGGCTTTCAGTTTCCCGCCGTGGAACCGCACCTGGGGCGGCAGAGCCGCCGCATACTCCCAGATCTTCTGATCGAGAAACGGCGCACGCGCTTCGAGCGCGTAGTACATGGTGCCACCATCTACCTTGACCATGAATTCACTCACGAAATGCCGTTCGCGCTGATCCGTGAAGACCTCCCACAACAGCCGGCGCGCGGAAGCAAGCGACGGCGGAATCTGCCGTTGCGCCAGTTCGCGTTCAACCAGTTGCCGCCCGAGGATTCCACGCTCCCGATAATACGGCAAACCGTCGTGCACGGCAAAACGCCGGCTAAGTCCGCCAGTCGCGTAGTTCAGAAAATTCTTCGCTCTGCGCAGGGGCCCATAGCCCGGAACGACAACACTGACCCGGTCCCAGATCGCCGCGGCCGCAGGCGGCAACCTCCGGGCAAGCTTCTGCGCCAGCCAGGCATTGCGAAAGTCCGGGTAGCCCAGGAAAACGTCGTCCCCGCCGTCGCCCGTCAATAGAACCGTAGCCAGGCGCTTCACCGACCGCGAAACCCACAACATACCCAACGCCGATTGGCAACTGAACGGCTCGCTGTACGCGTTGGTGAGTTCGTCGAGCGAGAAATCGGTGTCCGGCATGTCGACGATCTCGTGAGAGATGCCGAGCCTGCGAGCGGTATCCGCCGCCGCCACGCTCTCGTCGGAGTCGCTGCCGGGAGCGCGAACGGTGAATGCCCTGATGTTGGCATTGAGTTGGCGCAACGCCCAGCAGACCAGCGTAGAATCGACGCCGCCGCTCAGCAGCGCGCCCAAGGGTACGTCCGAAATCAACCGGAGCTTGACCGCCTCCAGGATCAACTCCTCGGTTCGTTCGACGGCCTCGTCGAAAGCGACCGGTGCCGACTCGTCGGTTTCCAGTAAGGACCAATACTGCCTGCGCTCCAGGCGGCCATCGCGCCACTCCGCAATCGTGGCCGGGGCAAGTTTCTCGATGCCCTCGAAAATGGCGCGGGCCTCGGTCACATAGCCGAATTCCAAAAACTCCAGCACGGCTTGCGGATCGATGGCGCCGCCGAAACCCGCCGCGCGGAGGGCCGCAATGGTGGACGCAAAGGCGATCTCGCCATCATGCGTGCAAAACACCAGGGGCTTGACGCCCAGCCGGTCGCGCGCCAGTGCGAGCGAGCGCCGCGAATTGTCCCACACGGCAAAAGCGAACATGCCGCGCAGGCGGCCAACGAGCGCATCAATTCCCCACTCCCGGTAGCCATGTAGGAGCACCTCGGTATCGCAATCCGACCGGAACCGAGCGCCACGGCTCTCCAGTTCGCGGCGAAGCTCGAGAAAATTGTAAATGCAACCGTTGAAAACGACGCCGATCTGGCGGTCGTCGGAGAGCATCGGCTGGCTCCCCGCGTCGCTCAGATCCAAAATCGCGAGGCGCCGGTGGCCCAAGCTGGCGCCGTCCCAGTTCTCCAGACCCTCCGAATCGGGGCCACGCCGTGCCAGTGCGCGAACCATTGCTCTGACGGCGGGCTCCGTTGTCTTGGGGCACAGCGCGGACGCGTACCCCGCAATTCCACACATAGCCACATTATTTCAGAAAACGATGCCTCTCCCGGAGGCACCGAGAGTTTCCGCGGCGCCCGCTGTTACCCGCCGCGAGCGTAGAGATGCCCTGCCGACGCTGCTGCTGCGTTGTCCGGTGTGATCTCCGTTCCGGTCTCCACGTGGAGAATCCGCCTGTATCCTAGCGACCAAAGATGATCCGCAATGGCACGCGCACGCCGGCGCCTGTCCTCCACGCCCGCCCCGTGCATTTCGAGAAACAGGTCCGGCACGCGCTGCAGGATTCTGGCCGCGCCCTTCAGCACTTCGAGTTCGAAACCTTCCACATCGATCTTGATCAGATCCGGCGGCTCCAAGCCAACTTCCCCGTCGAGTGGTCGCAGATCGACGCTCTCGTGCTCGCTTCCACCGGCCATACCGCTATCCGAAGTCGCCATTCCGGGCATCAGCGGGCTGAAGCGTAGTTCCGCCCGCGTGGCCGTCGACGACAATCCGTATGGCCGCACAATAACGCCGGAAAACCCGTTCAGTTCGAGGTTCTCCATCAAGCGCCGCCGATTCCGGCTGTTCGGTTCCCAGGCAACCACGACCCGCGCACTCCGCGCGAAATATATCGTCAAGAGCCCGTGGAAAGCGCCGACGTCGTAGATTACCTTGCCTCGCAGGTCCAGCGATTTCCAGAAGCGTGCCTCGGGGTCATCGTGCTCCACCGGGATCCAGCCCAACCCTCCCCTGCGCCGAAGCCCCCGATTCAGACCGTTGCGGACCGTGTAGGTGAGGTGATCGAACAAGCTCACGCTCACCCAGGAGACGAGTCGTTGCTTGAGTGTACCTACCACGTCTCCCTGTGCTAACACGCCTTCACAGCCCGGCGCAAATCTACCGCCGCCCGGCGAGGACCTCCGCGAAAAGGGCTTCGTAGCGTTCCGCGACTTGACCGGCCGAATAGTTATCGACGACGCGCTGCCGCGCGGCCTGGCCCATGCGGCTGCGCAACGCCGCATCGCGGAACAGGCTAAGTAGGGCGTTGGCCATGGCGGAGTCGTCTCCCACTGGGGGCACCAAGCCGTGAATCCCGTTGTCGATGAGTTGCACGTTGGCCGGAATGCGGCTGACCACCGAGGCCAGGCCCGCGGACATGGCCTCGGCGAGCGCACAGGAAAACCCTTCGTTGGGCGACATCAGCGTGAAGACATCGCTGGCCCGCAGCCATTGCGGAACTTCCGACATCTCCACGCGGCCGCTAAAGAGCACCTGCGAAGGAGCGAGCCCCAACTTGATAGCCGTGGTTTCCAGCACGTTTCGCATTGGCCCATCGCCAACCAGGACCAGCATCGCCCGCGGCTCCTCTCGCGCCGCCAACGCAAATCCGCGCAGCAGTTCCAGCAGTCCCTTTTCGCGGGATAAACGGCCGACATACACGGCCACCAAGGCTTCCGGCGGAATCCCGAACTCGGCGCGCAGCCTGGCAATCTCCTCCCGCTCGCCCGGCCGGAACTGCTCCGTGTCCACCGGATTCGGCATCCACAACAGTTGCTCGCGAGGGAATCCTTCGTCCATCGCCTCCTGCGCCATGCCCTCGTTGAGAATTAGAAGTCTGGCTGCCCACCGGCGCAACCAGCCCAACTCCACGCGCCCGATACGCGAGCGCTTGATCCATGGAATCACAGCACTTCCGCCGACCTTCATCACAATTGGTTTCTTGAGCGCGCGCGCCACCGGCAGGCCCGCCGCCAGGTGCAGGCCCTGCATCAGAAAATACACGACCTGGTAGTTGCGCCGATCCCGCCACAGCGCCCACGCCACCTGGCACGCGAATTGGATGTCCTTCCACCTGCCGCGCGCGTAGCGAGTGAGGATTCGCACCGGCACCCCGGCGGGGTCTACCCAGTCGCGCACGGGCGGCATCGGAGCGCCGCCGGACGTCAGGACTAGCACGCGATGTCCCCGACGGATTAGCTCCGTGGATACTCGCTGCGCCTCGACCTCACTGCCGCCCATAACAGGCGGGTAGCTATCCGAGATCAGCAGCAGCGAAACTGGTGTCATGCCCCATCGCCGCGAGCCGCATCATCAAACAGGAAGCGGGATCGGTTGGAGATATACATCGTGTGCAGCACGTCGCAACTCCCGCCAGCGTCTTACTTCTGCCGGCGCGCGAGGATCTCCGCGGTGTCTTTCGTCAGGCCTTCGGAAGTGGCGACAATCTTAACTCTGCCGGCTTCGCCGGGCTTGGAGCGAACGATTAGCAGCGCCGTGCCGCTAAACGCCTTCCGGCGATCGGCCTGAAAAGACTCTTCGGTGGCGGCATTGCCGTTGTCCACAGCCGCGATGGTTCCGGCACCAGTAACATCGAAATGCACCAGGTTATCGGCCATTGGACACAGGTTGCCGTGCTGGTCTTCAATCCGCACCGTGACAAACGACAAGTCGTCGCCATCGGCCTGGATCACGGTACGGTCCGCTTTCAGTTTTACTTTGGCCGGAGTGCCGGCGGTGCGCACTTCTTCCACCGCAACCTGTTTGCCCTTCTCATACGCCACTGCCTTTAAGACGCCCGGCTCGTAAGGCACTTGCCAGACGCGACGATACTTTGTGACGAACTTGCCAGTCTCGCTAATCTTCTGGTTCACGGGCATGTCCCACGGATCGGAGAAACGAGCCTTCTTGCCGAGCGATTTGCCGTTAAGGAATAACTCGACTTCCGCCGCGTTGGAGTAAGCCATCACGGGGATTACCCGACCTTCCTTGCCTTCCCAATTCCAATGCGGCAGCAGGTGCACCATGGGTTTAGTGGTCCACTGGCTCTGGTAGAGGTAGTAACGATCCTTGGGAAACCCGGCTAAGTCGATAAAGCCGAAGTAAGAGCTGCGCGACGGCCAGTCATTCGTACTCTTGTCTTCCGAATTGAAAAACGGCGTCGGCTCGCCGATGTAATCGAAACCCGTCCAGACGAACTCGCCGAGCACCTGGGGAAACTTATCCTGATAAGTAAACTCGACGTCCGGGCACATGGCCCACGGCGGAGCGACGGTATCATAACTCGAAATCTGAAGCGAAGCGGGGTGTTCGAAAGCCACGATCGGCAGATGATAGACGCCGCGCGAGCTGACGCAGGAGGCAGTCTCGGTTCCGAAAATGACCCAGTCCGGATGATCTTTGAGAATCCGCTCATAGTGCATCGGCGAGTAATTGAAGCCGGGGATATCGACTTCGGCGGCCATCTTGTTCT
>CAZFOP010000147.1:0-8406 GCA_964520085.1 uncultured Solibacteraceae bacterium
GGCCATGGCGCGCAGACCGGCGACATGAGCCCGCTCTACTGGCGTCCCGGCCAGGCCTCCGCCATCACCATCGGTGGCAATCGTCCCAACGCGAACTATTTCCTGCTGGACGGCGTGACCAATACGGATCCCACCTTCAATACGATGAACCTGAGTGTGTCGCTCGATGCCGTGCAGGAGTTTCAGGTTCAGACCGGCAGTTACTCGGCGGAACTCGGCGGCGCCGGCGGCGGACAGATCAATGTCATAACCCGCCAGGGCACCACGCAGTTTCATGGAACCGTGTATGAGTTTTTGCGCAACAACGCACTGGATGCGCGGACATGGAACGAAATGTCGGGCGACGACCATCTGGTGCAGAATAACTATGGCGGCGCCCTGGGAGGTCCGCTCTTCGGAACCAAGACGTTCTTCTTCGCCAACTATGAGGGCTTTCGCCAGACCGAGGCGCAGACCGCAATGGACACCGTGCCAACGGCGGCGGAAGCTACTGGCGACTTCAGCAGCAGCGGATCCTCCGTTTTCGATCCCAACAGCACTTATACGAATCCGATTTACAACTCCGCGCTGCCGGTGAGCGCAACCAATCCTCAGGTTCTGCGCACCGAGTTCCCAAACGATATAATTCCCACTAGCCGGATGAATTCAGCGGCCCTCCTGATGCTAGCGAACTACGTGCCGCGCCCGAACTCGATGGGAGGCATGGGCCTTGGCATGACTATGATGGGCGCCCCCACAGTCTTTGGCGCTGGCCTGGATTCCAACAATCTCCTGGACGTCCGCGACGCGCAAGAGCGGAATAACCAGGGCACCATCCGCGTGGACCGGCTGCTCGGTAACGACACACTCAACGTGCGCTATTCAGCTAGCAACGAGCAGGGATTCACGCCGCAAAACCTGCCGGGCTATGGCTTTAATTTCGACAATGCCTCGCAGAACGGCGCTCTGATCTGGACAAAAGTGATCTCACCGACAATCGTAAACACGGCTTCCGTCGGCGTTTCCCGCCTCGCCATGGGCCACTGGTCGCAGGACAACGGAATTGACGATATCGTCGATGCTCTCGGTATCACCGGAACCAACTTTGGCGGACCGAAGGGTTCGGGAGCGCCATACTTCAACGTGCAGGGATACTCGCCGTTCGGAGACTCCTGGCAGGCGACGCCTATGCATCAGTGGAACACCACCGTCGAGGGTCGTGAGACGCTGAGCTGGCAAACAGGGCGCCACAGCCTGAAGTTCGGCGCCAGCTACCGGAGGGTGATCTGGCCGATGTGGGCGTTGGTGCAGAGCCGCGGCTACTATCAGTTCACTCCCGGCTTCACCACGGAGACGGAAAACAACGATGGCACCGGCTCCGCGCTGGCGAGTTTCCTGCTTGGCCTTCCCGCATCGCGCCAGGTTCAGGCCGGCGTGCCCAGCATGAACCTGCGTAACTGGTCGGCGGATGGCTTCGTCCAGGATACCTGGCGATTGACATCGACCACCACACTGGATTTCGGCTTGCGCTACGAATTCGAAACGCCGCTGGCGGATATTTCGCGGCCGTGGAGCAATTTGGAGGTCGAGAACGGCAAGTTGATGGCGTTCATCGGCGGCCAGGACGGTATGCCGCGTGGCCTCATGTTCTCGAACAAGCTGCGTTTTGCGCCTCGCCTGGGAATTGCACATCACTTCGAACAAACCGGCATCGTGATCCGCGCGGCCTACGGTATCTTCTATACTCCTGTGGATATGAACACATGGTGCAACGAGTTACACAATGTGCCCGTCCTGTTTCCCATTACTCAACAGAGCAACAACTTCACGCCGCAAATCAACGGCTTCAACTTCCCGCAACCGGTGCTGGGCCAGACGACGGTGAGTTTTTCCGCCTTCGATCCGCACGCGCCGTCCCAGTATGTGCAGCAGTGGAGTACGTCCGTGGAGAAGAGCCTGGGGCACGAAACCACGTTGGAGGCCGGCTATCACGGCGAGCGCGGGTTCCATCTGCAGCGCGCGGACCTTATCAACAACGCGCCTCCGGGACCGGGGGCTCTGCAAGCACGCCGGCCGTATCAGGACGCGACCTTTGTCAACGGCACCGTATTGCCATCCAACATCACCGTCGCGAGCACGACTTTCCCAGTGAGCTCGGTGAACTTGCTGCAGAACACCGCCAAGAGTTGGTACGACGCCGGGTATGTCAATCTAAGACGGCGCTATGCGCATAGTCTGAGTCTGTTGGTCAATTACACTTATGCGAAGAACCTGTCCAATGCACCCGACTTTCGGTCGCCCATGTCCGAGTCCGCGATTCCGCAGAACGACAGTGATCTGGACGCGGAAAAAGGGCCGGCCTGCGATGTCCGCAGTCGCCTCTCATTGAGCGCCGTCTATGACATACACCCCGTCACGGCGGCGAACTGGACGCGAACCCTCACGCGCAACTGGAAACTCTCCACGATTTACCAGGTGCAGTCCGGGTTCCCGTTCACTATCTCGGTCTTCGGCGATACCGCGAACACCGGCACGCTGGTCGGCGAGAATGCTATCCGTGCGAACTACACAGGACAGCCGGTTTTCGGCGCGGGCACGGGCACAACAACCGCGTGGTTCAATCCGGACGCGTTCGCCACTCCCGCCGCATATACATTCGGCAACCTGGGACGCAACACCGTCTATGGGCCCGGTATGCAAACCGCGGACGTCGCGCTGGTGCGTTCCTTTGCGATCACGGAGCGGCTGCGTACGGAGCTTCGCGGCGAGGCGTTCAACGCGCTGAATCATTCGAACTGGGGCACGCCCAATCGCTTCGTGAACACGCCCCAATTCGGCACCATCACGGAAGCCACCACTCCGGGGCGCGAGTTCCAGATGAGCGCCCGGCTGTCGTTCTAAGCGGTTCCCATAGGCGCGGCGGTGGAGCACCGTCGCGGCTTGCCTTCCGGCTGATGACGGTCGAACGGACAAAGGCGCTTTCTTTGAGAAGACCATCTCGATAAGCGAAGTTCCTACGAAAGCCCATTTTCGGAAAGATCTTTGTCTGGGTCAAAGTTCCAGAAGACAGCCAGGATCTCGACGTTGCCAGTCCCGTCAGCGCGCATCCGCGTTGCCGCGATCAGCTTGGCAATGGGCTCGCGGTCGTAGATTGTGAAGAGCGCGGGCCTGAGATATTGTGGCAGTTTCGCAGCGGCGGGTTCGCCTCCCCAGTATGCGTTCCGCTGTGTGAGATCGGCTTTTTGAAGGCGTTCTGGGTCGGCCTGGAACCGCCGTGGATTGAGTTTGGGCCGCAACGTGACGGGATAGTGGGTGACCCATTCTTCGAGCAGCCGCTGCGGATCGAGCAGTTTCCGATCCTTCTTCGTTTGGAAGCGCGGCAGTCCTCGGGCTTCGAGGTCCTTCATGACGGGGCCGACGGGGCCGAGTGCCACGCGGGCCCGCGCCGCGATCTCCCGATAGTTTGTGCGGATCAGGTCCGTGCGGCTCAGCAGTGCGAAGGCGATCCGGAGGCCGGCCGGATTCAAGGCGCGGAAACGATCCTGGCGAAGTCCGGCGGGCCACGCCTGGCCCGCAACGTAGACGAGCAGCCCCGGCCCTTCGAGATATGCGTTGCCGGCGGTGTCGATGAAAGGCAAATGGAGTTGGCGGCAACGTTCGCCAACTTCGCATGTGATGTAGGGCGCGACGAGTAAGGCCAACTCGGGCAAGGCTTGGCCCAGGGCCTTTACCTTCGCGGGGGTCTCGAAGCGGTCGACCGTTTTTACTTCGGCGCCGAACCGGTACCTGCGACGTTCCGCTTCCACTTCGATAATAGCGTCGGCTCCACCGTTTCGGCCTGCCGCAGAGTGGACACGGGCATCGATCCCCGTGGTGCGTTTCAGTGCAAGAACGGCGGCATTCAGTGTGCGTTGTTCCTGAGTTGTCATGGCCGTGATCCAAATCAGGCTTTCCCGAATGGCTCTATGCCAACAACGGGCTCTAAGCCAACCCCCGAATCAACAGATTACCTTCCGCCTTCCATCCCATCCTGCTCCCAAGATGGGAAACCGTATCAGAACCGTATCAAAATCAAAACCCCTTCAGGCGCACGTCTCCGGATCAGAACTCGTGGTAGAGCCCCATTTCGCTGGCCTTACGGTTCAGCTTGGCCAGCCGCTGGAGGGTTCAAAGACGGCAACGAAGGCGGCCGGTTTGCCGACCTTGACGGGCACTGACTGGACGGAATACTGCAGACTCATTTGCTTGGATGTATTGTAGGAACGTGGATTCCGCACCGCCACAATCCGCAGGTCTCAACTACCGAGCGGTCTCTCCGGGGAGCGATGAGCAGGCTCTGAAACTAAACGTGATTCAGGAACCGGAGTTGTGCCTAAAGGAGCTATCCGGTCTGACGATCGACGAGTTCTGGCGGGAAGCAGATGCCGATTCTGTAGGTCTCGGGAAGAATGAGCTGGCGACAGTGCTTCTCGCGATCGGCGTCAAGTACAACTATGGGCTGGCTCCTGGGGTTCAGGCCACTCGGGCGCAGGTCGCCGCTTTCTGGCGCACGCTGCAACTGCGAGAGCTGGCTCTCGCGCACGCCTGTGCTCTCGGTCGCGATGTCGCCTGGCAGCAGTTCATGGCAAGCTACCGGGAGCCGTTGACGCAAGCGGCAATCGGTATCACGGGGTCGGCAGTGATGGGGAGGGAACTGGCCGATTCGCTTTACTCCGAAATCTTTGGCCTCACGGAACGCGATGGGCAGCGCCGGTCGCCGCTCGCCTTCTATTCCGGCCGGGGATCGCTGAAGGGATTCCTACGTGCGACGCTCGCCCAACGGAATGTAGACCATCATCGCCGCACGAGTCGCGAGACTCAGCTCACGGTTGAGGATCTGGCGGCAGCATCTCCAGCGCCCATTCCCAATCCGGATTTGCTCTCACGTCTCGGCGCATCTCTGACAGCCACGCTGAGGGTCATCGAGCCGGAGGAACGGTTTCTTCTTTCGGCCTGGTTCCTCGATCGGCATACGCTGCTTGAGATCGCCCAGATTCTGCGTGTGCATGAGGCCACAGTGAGCCGCAGAGTTAAACGCCTGACATCGAGTCTCCGCAAAGAGCTTCTCAGGAAGCTCCGGGCGTCCGGGATGAGCAGATCCGCCGCCGAGGAGGCTCTAGGCACGGATCCGCGCGATCTCGACATTAATCTTCGAAGCTTGCTGCAAACTTCTCAACCTGCCGCATTCCTTCAACAGGGAGGCCCCGCGGACCCGGAGCAAGTATGAGCGCACACCTACAGCCCGGATCACACCCTGACGCGGATTCGCTCAACGCCTTTCTGGAAGGTGTCCTGCCTGAGCATGAGCGTCTCCAGTGCCTTGCGCACTTCGCGGAGTGTTCCCGTTGCCGCGAAGCTATCTTTCTCGCGCAGGAACCCCAGCCTGCGCCGGCAGCGCCGAATCCGACTCCCACGTGGCGGCGCTGGTTTGCGCCAATTCCCGTCCTGAGCGGAGCGGCCGCTACCTGTGTGCTTGCGGCCGCGGTTTTGTTGTATCTGAGCCATACACCTGCAACACCTAGCCGGGACGCGGTTGCACATATTGCGCAATCGCAGCCAACTCCTGCGTTACTTCCGTCGAAGATCGAAACAGCGCAGATAGCGTCTTCCGCCATGCCAGAGGCGGTTACTGGCCGCCCAAGACCCGCGACGAACGGTAGGCGAGCGCAGGCACCCGCGGCTCCTCCGGTTCCGCTATCGGGCCAGGCCGAAGTCGCTCAGGACCGGCCGCCTTCCCCTAAGCCGGATACCACGCCCGCGGACACATCTGTGTCTTTGAGCGGAGGGTCTCTCAGGCTAAACATCCAGCACAATCGAGGTTCGATCGGCGGCCTCCCGGAAATCGCAGGCTCGGTCACGGATCCGACCGGAGCGGCGATTCCAGGAGCCGACGTCACACTGCGCCAACTTGCCGGCACAGCCAGCAGCAATGCCAAGACCGATGAGGACGGGCAGTTTAGGATGGCTTCGCTTCCAGCCGGTTCCTACGAGTTGCAGATTGTAGCACCGGGGTTTCGGAAAGCATCGGGGCAGATCGAACTGCAGCCGCAAGACGTCGCGCTGGTGGCCTCGATCCTGTCAGTTGGTTCTACAGCGGAGTCTATTGAGGTGAGTGCGGCTGCGGCGGCGACCGATACCGCGTCAGCATCCGAAACGGCTCAGATCCTAAACAACGGTCCCGCGATGGGATTGCCAATCAACGGTCGCGATGTTTACCAACTTCAGGCGATTGTGCCTAGCACCGCGACGGCCGCACGTGGCAAATCCATGCTTACGGTGAATTCCGCTGGTGCACTCTTGTTCAGCCGAAACGCGGGGAAGAATTGGAAGACCGTGAAGCCGGTTTGGCAGGGTAAAGTGGTTCGGATCGCTACACTGACCGAGCCGGGCCCGGCTTTTCAACTTGCGACAGACTCCGGTTCCATCTGGTTGAGCCGGGACGGCACACACTGGTATCCCGCGCCTCCTCAGCACTGATCCGGCTGCGCAAAAGAAAACCGGCATTTTCCCTGCAAGAAGTCCAGAGTTCCCCATTCTCAGTGTGGGAGCGTCAAAACGCTCCAAAACGCGGATTGGTGGAGGTTGGCTATGAAAATCTGCAGGCAGTTGTCTGTCTTTTTGGGTGGAATACCGGTACTGGCCTCGGTTGCTCTGTTGGCGTACCGCTCGCAAGCGCAGCCGTCGAAGAGCGCTTCGGTCCTCGCCACCTATGCACGTGGCAGAGTGCGCGTCCTGATTCCGTACGATGCAATGCGCGCCGGCGACGGGAATCTTACTGTCGAAGTTCTCGATCCTGAAGACCGGATCGTGGGGCGCATCGACCGGCGTGTCTATGCCAGCAAGGGACAAGGATCATGGACACAGGCGGTCCAACTTAATAAGACGCTCGCCGTCGAGGACCTGGTCTGGCACCGCCTGCACTATCAATTCACTTACAAGGACGAAGAAGCTGACGCGCTTCGGTGTACATATTCGATTTCGCGGATACTCTACCGTCCAGTCGTTCACGTTCTGGGGCAGCAATCATACCTCAGCGGCGCATTCGCGGCTGTGCGGTTGATCGTCACCGACCAGGACAATGAAACAACAGCGGGTTCCGGGGCTATTCAAATCGAGTTAGTTCGGTCAGAACAACCGGATCAAACTCTCTATGTGGGAAGGCTGAACCAACGGGGCACGACCGATGCGCGTTTCCGTTTTCCAGCCGTTCCGGCGGGGGGGGTACGCGCTACGCTACACCGTGGATACAGCGATCGGATCGGCCGAGTATACGCAAAATATTCGACTGGACAATAAAGTCTCCATTCTCCTCACCACGGAAAAGCCGGTCTACCAACCTAGCCAGACAATCCATGTACGCGCACTGGCACTTGATCGCTCCAATCATAAGGCAACCGCCGGCCACAAGTTGACCTTTGAACTGGAAGACTCGCGGGGCAACAAGGTATTCAGGAGAATCACGCAGACGGATACATACGGAATTGCGTCCGCCGAATTCGGACTGGCCGATGAAGTCAATCTGGGCACGTATCATTTGCGCGCGCTAATGGATGACGCCGCAGAAACGCCGCGCAACATGGCGGAGATCGCGCTGCGGGTGGAACGCTATGTGCTGCCAAAGTTCAAGGTCGCTGTCGACCTCGTAGGGAAAGACGCCAAAGCCAAAAGGGGCTTCCGCCCCGGCGATCACCTGACGGGAACGGTGCGCGCCAACTACTTCTTCGGAAAGCCGGTGGATGGCGCCGAAGTGGCGGTCAAGGCATCGGCCACGGACGTTGATCTCTTTGAGGCTGGGCATTCGGAAGGAAAGACCGATAGCGACGGATCGTTCCGGTTTGACATTCACCTGCCCAAGTTCTTCGCCGGGCATCCGTTGGATCAAGGCGCGGCTCGCGTGCTGGTTGAAGCGACCGTGAAAGACAGGGCCGGGCACAGCGAGAGCCGCGGCGAACCGGTCACCGTAAGCGAATCGCCGTTTCTCATCACCGCTATTCCTGAGAGTGGAGAGTTGGTTCCGGGCCTTGAAAACCAAGTCTTCATTCTGACTGCCTATCCAGACGGGACGCCGGCTCAGGCGGATGTCCGGGTCCGTGCTCCAGGAAACCCGGATCGGATGGCTAGCACGGATAAGGGCGGAATCGCCATCGTTTTGCTGCGCGGCGGCGAAGGGAGAATGACGATCGAGGTTGAGGCCAGTGATCGCGAGGGCAACCACGCGTCGAGATCGATTCCACTTCAGTCCGGTTCCGGATTGGACCAGATTCTGCTGCGCACGGAACGTGCCGTATATCGCACCGGCGAGCGTATCCGGTTACAGGTATTCTCGACGAGACCGTGCGCCGCGCCCCTCTGGTGAGACACGAAAACTAGGGACAGGTTGCCGTTCGC
>CAZFOP010000148.1:0-8360 GCA_964520085.1 uncultured Solibacteraceae bacterium
CATCCTCCATATCGATCATCAGAAAGCTGTGCGCGGAGTGCTGCGCCGGGAACGACGCGGCTAGGCGGAGGGCGTTCTCCTCGCCGAGCTCGGGGCGAATGGAATAGCCGATCTGCGTGGGGTCGACCGAAACGTGCGTGTCCAGACCGCGCGGGTCGAGCTGCGGGAGAAGCCGGACCAGGCTATCGACCGTTTGGCGCGTGATGGCAGTGTCGGTGATGTATTCGCCCAGGAAGAACAACGAGGCGCGGATTCCGCGCTGGCGCAGAGCGAGCGCCGTACGGAGTGCAGCGTCTTCATCCAAGCCGCCGACAAACCGGTTGGCGGCCGACGAGAGGCCGGGAGTGCTTTGCAGAAGCCGGGTTAGGGAGGGGCTGCGCGCGAGCGCAATCATCATGTTCTGCCAGAGGGATGCCACGACAGACCCAGAGTATCAGACAATAGAGTGTGCAGGTACTTGAACCGCCACATTGGAGTTTACGCTGTATCGATTTCTTGGTGATGGTTTTAGTAGATCACGTTTCAAGGTGTTCGTTGAGGTTGTTCGATGGCCAACCGGACTAATTCTCGATTCTGCGAGCTCAACAGCCTGCGGTAGGGGTGAGAGACGAAGGGTTATGGGAGTTTTAATCCGGCGCAATTCGAACTGACCCACCACCACATTAGTTTACATAATATCGGTTATCAGAAGTTGAGAATGGGTGTCTCAGCCCTCAAACGCATCCAGCCGGTCCGGACTCGGATCACCATGCGTCACAATGCCCCGAAACGCAGGACCAGCCGGGTCCCGGCGCAATCGACGTGCTCCAGCGATCCCTGCAATTGCTTCGTCAGGATCTCGACGATGCGCAATCCCACCGAATTGCTACCCCGCGTCGATGCACCGGGCACGAATCCAACGCCGTTGTCTTCGACGCTCAACTCCAGTCGTCCCGGCGCCGAAAAGCGCAAAGCAACCAGCACCTGGCCATTGCGCTGGTCCGGGAATGCGTGCTTGAACGCGTTCACAACCAATTCGCTCAGGATGAGAGCGCATGGAACGGCGCAGTGGATTCCCATTTCGATCGGCTCGGCGTCCAGCCGGATCGCGATCCGACCAGCCGCATCGCCATAAACGCCCCGCAATTCCTGCAATAGTTGACCGGCATATTCGGCGAAGTCGATTCTGTCCAGGTGCTCGGTTCCGGAAAGGCGTTCGTGGATGAGAGCGATGGATCGCACGCGGCGCTGGCTGTCCTCGAGAGCCGCACGGGCCTCAATGCCCTCGATCGCGTTCGCCTTCATGCTAAGCAGGCTGGCGATCACCGCCAGGTTGTTTTTCACGCGGTGGTGAACCTCTTTGAGGAGGACCGTCTTTTCCGTCACGGCCGCTTCCAGCTCGCGCAACGTTTTCTCCAATTCCCGATGGGCACGGTGCTGCCCGGTTACGTCGCTAGCGACCAGCAGGATCTGGCCGGCTGTGGACGCGGCCGGAAATGCGCCTGGCAGCGGCACGCAGGAGAAATCGAAGTAGCGCTCTTCCGGCGGCAGCCCGGGCCCACGGTGCCTCGGAATTGCCATCCCGACGGCGTGGAAGATAGTCTGCGTGTCACGCACTTGTTCGAGCAATGGTAGAAGTATCGTTATCGCTTCAGGCCAGACCTCGGCTACGGTTCTGCCGGCCATCTGCTCATCCGGCGCCATCGCCTGGTAAGCCGGGTTGACCATCTCGAACTGGAAATCGCGGCCGCGCAACAGTGCCATCGAAACGGGCGAGTGCTCGATCACGGACTCCAGCATGCGCTTTCGCGCCTCCAATTCCCGCCCCATCTCCGACTGCATCCGCTCCGCCTCGGCCGCCGCTCTCCGCGCCTGTTGCAAGCGGTCGAACATGGCGCTGGCCACCACGCCGGTCAGCGCTAGACCTCCCACTCCGAGCCAGTCCTGCGGGTCTTTTACCCGGAAACTCCGCACGGGCTCGGTGGCGAAGTATACCGACTCGAGGGAGCAGAGTAACGTAGTCAACAGACCGGGGCCCCATCCTCCCTGGAACGCGCTCAACAGGATGAAAGGCGCATACGTGATAAAGGGAATCAGGGTTGGGGGATGCAGAGGAAACCGGGCCAGTTGGGCCAGCGCTGCCAACAGCAGGGCGGTCGTATAGCCGAGCGCCGGCGGCAGCCTGTTGCCGTGCATCATTCCCTCGCGGCCCATCGGCTCGCGCGACGTCATCATGGCGCGGGATTTGGTGGACGTTGCAGTAAGGTGCGCACGCGCCACGCCAACTCCGGCACCTCGAATGGTTTTGCCAGCAACTCCGCCGGCCCAACTCCGGCCATCCCCAATTCGTCCTGCCCGCATCCGGAGACGAAAAGAGTCTTCATGGCGGGGCGCAGAGGCTTCAGGCGCTCGGCCAACTCGATTCCGGACATGCCCGGCATCCTGATATCGGTGACCAGAACGTGAATCGGCCCCAGGCAGGCTCTGGCGATCCGCTCGGCTTCCTCCGCGTCGCGCGCCTCGAGCAGTTGGTACCCTTCCCGTTTCAGACAGCCGCGCATCAGGCGGCGCACGGCTTCTTCGTCATCGACCAGCAAAACCGTCGGCGCCGAAGCGTCCACCACGGCCCCTGGCGAGGACTTGCCCAACTTCCGCGGCTGTTCCGCTAGCGGCAGCAGGATCTCGAAACTTGTCCCTTTCCCCATTTCGCTGGATGCCCTAATGTAACCCGCGCTCTGCGTAATGATGGCATGCACCACGGCCAGGCCGAGGCCGGTTCCGGCGCTGGATTTTTTGGTGGTGAAGAATGGCTCGAAGATGCGGGCCAGCGTCGGCGCGTCCATTCCCTGCCCCGAGTCCGTCACTCGAATTTGCACGTAGCGTCCCGGTCGGCAGTCACGCCAGGGTGGGTTCTGAGCATCGATGGCGACCAAGGAACTCGATAACCGCACTTCCCCGCCCCGCGGCATCGCATCCCGCGCGTTCAGCGCCAGGTTGAGAAAAACCTGCTTGAGCCGGTTGCGGTCGCCACGGACCAATCCGGCCGATGCGGCCAACTCGAGCGTCAGCGTGCGACCGACCCCGAGACTGCGCGCGATCAAGGGCTCGATTTCGCTAATCACGGCGTCGATGTCGAGCACCTCGGCGCTCGACGCGTCCCGCCGGCTGAGCGTGAGTAACTGCCTGCTGATGGAGCCGGCGAGCGTGGCGGCGCGCTTGATCTCATTGGCCAGCTCCCGATCCTCGCTGTTGGCGAGCCCGGTCGCCAACTCTTCGGCGTACCCCAAGATCACCATCAGCAGATTGTTGAAGTCGTGCGCCAGCCCGCCAGCCATATTGACGATCGCTTCCATTCTCTGCGATTGAATGAGGCGGCCTTCCATTTCGCGCTGCACCCGTATGTCCCGCACCACCAGAATCGATCCCAGCCGCGCCTCCTCCGACCGGTTCTCCGAGCAACTGACTTCGACCGGCGTGCCGGTTCCCGTTTTCGAAACCACACAATAGGAACGGCGCTCGCCCGGATGCAGGTCGAAGATCGGACTCGCGGCGGGGCGGCCGGAAGACTCGTCATTGAGTTGTAGAACGTCCATCAGCGGCCGTCCGGTGGCTTCGGCGCCGGTCCATCCGGTCAGTCGCTCGGCCTCGGCATTGACAAAGACGACCGCACCGGACTCGTTCGTGGTGACGATCCCTTCGCCCACGCTGCGCAATGTGGTGGAGAGCCAGGCTTCGCTGGTTCGCAATCGCTGTTCCATCTCCTGTTTATAAAGCGCGATTTGCACCGTGCTGCGCAGATTCGGATCGCCAACCGGCTTCAGAATGTAGCCCAGAGGCTCGGTCGCCGTCGCACGGCTGAGGGTGTCCGCGTCGGCGTGCGCCGTCAGGTAGACGACGGGGATCCGCAACTCATCCTTCAGGGCTTGCGCCGCGGCAATGCCGTCCAACTCGCCCTGCAGGCGAACGTCCATCAGCACCAGGTCAACAGGAATACTCCGTGCAAACCGCAGAGCTTCTTCACCGGAACTGGCGATGGCGGGCACGGCATAGCCCAGCCGCTCCAGCCGCCGTTGAATGTCATCGGCGATCAGCCCTTCATCTTCGACAACCAGAATCTGTTTTTTGAGCGCTTGGGCAGCTTGCATTTGCCGACACCCCCTCGACAGCACGGGTAGTGCTTAGTGAGCCACGTCAGATTCTCAGAACACTCAGAAACCGCCTGCCCGGCACCCGCCGGTCAACGAGATCGTACGAACCATGGGCAGGAGCTGAATTCCGATCATAGCGCGCCGCAAACGAGAATACAGAGGCGGGGGCCGCGCCTACCCACTAAAACACCTGTGGGGCAGGATGGCCGACTACGTGCCATTCTGCCCCACAGGTTTCTGTGCCACAAGCTGCCGAGAGACTTTTCGTCCCTAACGGGCTTAGTGGGCGCTGACGAAGTTCAACGAGATCCGGTCGGTGTTTTCGACCGGCTGCCCATCGAGCAGTGTCGGTCTGTAGCGCCACTGCATGACGGCTGCCTTGGCGGCCTGGACGAGTAGCGGGTGTCCGGAAATGAGCTTCACGGCGATGACTTTGCCGTCGCGGGCGATGGTGGCATCGAGAACAACCGTGCCATGGGCGCCGAGCTGGCGGGCGGCGGTCGGAAACTCTGGCTCCTTGCGGTAGACCAGTTGAGCAGGGGCGACCTTGCCGCCCGAGACGGTGGCCTTCTTCGCCGCGGCTGTCAGCGGCGCGGGAGCTACCGGAGCGGGCGTGGATCCAAACGGCATACCGCTGAGACTGGGATTCACGTTGACGCCGGCGGGCGAGGTCGGAGCGGCATCCAAGCTGGCGATCTCGGTCGGGCTAGCCGGGCGCAGACGCTGCGAGAGCGAGGCGGCATTGAACGCCTTCGGAGCCGCCTTCGCGGGTGCGGCCGGAGTCACTTCTTCCGGCGTGGTAGCGGCTTGGGTATTGGCGGCAGCTTCTGGAGCCTGCGCTGCAGGCTGGTTCGCCTTGGCTGCGGTCGGGTTGGGGCTGGGCGACTTGCCATCGGGCATTGGCGACGGCCGCGTACGCAGCGAGCGCACCGACTCGGTCGTAGTCTTCCTTTGATCGGTTCCCGTCACTTCCATATTGAAGCTGACGTCGCCAGTCACCGGCGTGTAGACGATACTGCCGGTCTTGAGTTGGTTAGAGTCCATGTCGTAGTTCTCGTGCCGGTCCCCATCGTTGATGGACAGCACGCCGTGGCTGGCATTGACAATCGCGCCGGAGTTCTTGTTCCAGGTGAGCAGCAGATCGGTGCCGCTCGGTTCCACACGCAGCGTCAACTCAGCAGCCGCCGAACCCACCGTTGCGGTTTCATGCGAGTGCGTCAGGTAGCCAGGATAGAGGAACAGCACGACCAACACAGCCAACAAGACCGCGATGGCGCCGATCACGAGCGGGAGCTTTCCGCCACTTTGCTCCTCGACCGGGGCGGCGCCGCTCAACGAGCTGAACACCGGCCTTTCGACTGCCGGTTTTTCGGGAGCGGGCTTGACGACTGGGACCGATTTTGGTTCTGCGACGGGCGGGGGAACCTTCGCCATCGGTGGTGGCAGCTTGACTTCCTTGGGAGCCGGCTTCGGTTCCGGTGGGGCGGGGCGAGCAGGCGCGGCGGCCTTCATTTCGGGGGCCGGCGGCTGCGGTTTGGTTTCCGGCACTTTCCGCTCGGTTCTGTCGAAAGCCGGCGCAGAGGGCTTGGCCTCGACGGGCGGCGCAGAAACGGGGGAATCGCGACGCAGGCCGATCGGCACGACCTGTGGCCGGATAGAAGGCTTGGCAACCGGCGGAACGCTGGGCGCGGCATTCACCGGAGGCGGCGGCGCGGGCGCGGCGCTTGGCGGCGTCCACAACGACGGCGTCAATTGCGAGGAACGGAACGGAAACTCCAGATAGCTCGCTTCGCCGTGGAGCACGCCGTCTTCCCTAATAAAGAGGCCGCCAACGCTCGTCTTCGTGGCAAACGGCCGCACGAGCAAGGCAATATGGTGGGCTGCGCGGAAACGCACATCCAGAAACGACAAATCGTCCGCATCCAGGCTGAGCCCCTTGCGGCTATGCGCGCGGAAGAAACCCGTTACCGGAACGCCGCCCGGCGCGCTATGCTGTTCGATGACCCGTTCGAAGCGTGCCAGATCGGCATCCGACAACCGATACAGGGGCCCACGGGTGTAATCGCAGGGGATTGACTCGTAGTCCTGCACGATCACGGTCACAGGGCTGCCGGGAATCACCGAGCCCAGCAGGACGCCGCCAATCTCCGATCCTTGCGACGTTAGGGAGCGAAAGTTCTCAATAACTTCGTTCTCCAACCGGTCGATAAAATCGAAAGCGAGCCGCACTGCGACCGGCTTCTGGGGAACCTCCCAAAGATAAGTGGACAGGGGTGCGGACACTGGTTCGCCGCGTTCCCGCCGTGCTGTTGATTCAGCCATCTCTAGATAACCTCCACCCGTTGAAATTCTGGGCTATTCACTACACGGGTCAATTTTACCGGAAATCGAAGCAATATATACCCTAAAATTCACTCTATTAACCAAAAGCAACGGTACTGTTGTGAGGCGTCTTAGCCGATAACTATCTAGATATATAACCCGCGATTATCCAGTGTTATCAGAAAAATACTGTCACCTTTCACTCTAGCAATTATCAAAATGTGTGCCTATAATAGGCTGGAATGAGTGCCAGGACGTGCCAGCTATGTGGTCGGCCCCTCAGAAGTATCTTTGTGGGCGCTGGTGGCGACTTTTGCTCTCGCGAGCATCGCAACCAGTATGGACTGCGACTTGGCATGGACCGGCTGCAGGAAGCCAACAAAGTCGCGACGCTGATGCGGCGGCGCGAGAACCTGAAAACAGTGGTGCCGTCGCAAGCGGAGAGCTTGGCCTCATTGCAACGGCGTGGCTTCAATCAGTCGCTGCGGTTGTCCGAGTTGGCGGCTCCAGCCCACCAGATGCACGACATTGAGCCAGCGCTGGATGCGCAGGTGCGAGGCGGGGGCAAGTTTTTCACGCCGCGCGCGCGCGGGACACGGGAAAAACACGCGCCGCGTAGCTGCGGGTATCTGCGCGGGGCCGGAAGCGCGGTGGAAGTGGTGTTACCCGCAATACGGGAACACAAGATGACGGTGACCGTACCGGGAGCACGGTCCGCGCGGCTCTGGGACGGGGCGCGCTCGCTGAAAGGCCGTCGACGCGGCTTCCCGCTGCCGCGGCGCCGTTCGGCACGCACGGTGCCGCCGGCCGAAGCGCGGCGGAAGGTGCTGGGCGGAGCCAGTTACCAGCAGCAGGTTCCATCGGCGCTGTGGCTCGATTTGCCCATCCATGAAGGAAGATGCGCGCCATTGCAGGGGGTTCAGCCGATCCAGCCGCCGGAACGGCAACTGCGCCGTTTGCCCGTGGCGAGGCGATCGCCCGAGTTGCTTTGGCCCGGCGCCATTGCACCACCGATTTATGTCCAGGAAGGTCGAGCACCGCTCTCGCGGACGCCGTTGATCACGCCACTACTTCGCGCCGTTGCAATGCCCCATGGCCCCAAGCACGCCCTGTTGCCGGGCATGGGTCACGGTGGCGCACAGCGGGTGGGCCGTGCGATGCGCGACACCAGAATGGAGCAGCGCGATACCACCATCGTGTGGTCTGGAGACAACCTGCCGGACGTTGTAATGACCGCGGGTCATGCGATGGACGCGCACCTGCGGAGCGCCGCGTGGAGCCGCAGCGGCACGCGAACGGTTTCACAGACTCCGCGATCGTTCGACCTGATTCCACGTTTCTCGACGGTGTCGTTCGAGCCGCAAGAGGCTCCTTTCGGATACTCCGGCTTCAAGATACAAAGTGGCATGCCCGCATTGCCGGTGTCGCAGGCGGCAACGCCAAAATCGGCGCAACAACCGCGCACGCAGGCCAAGCAGGCGAAACAGGTGAAACAGCCGCGAGGGGAAGCGATCCGTTTGGAAGACCGTTTCGACGCGGGCCTGGGAAACTGGGTGGGCGGCGTAAGCGACTGGAAAGTCGATGTGGCGGGTGTACGTCCCGGCGCGCTGGCGCTGTTCGCCCCTTCGCTCGGCATGGCAGATTACGAACTCGAGTTTCTGGTCCGCATCGATCAGAAAAGTCTGAGTTGGGTGTTCCGCGCCGCCGACGAGCAGAACTACCATTTGGCGACCATCTCGAATTCGCCGCAAGGGCGCACGTTCACGCGTTCTTCGGTGATCGAGGACCAGCCCGGATTGAGCGTCACCACGCCGGTTCGTCAGGCAGGCAGCCCCAAGGCGGCAGTTACCATCCACACGCACGTCCGAGGCAACGATTTTACGGTTTCGATGGATGGTGAGATCATCGAGC
>CAZFOP010000149.1:0-8316 GCA_964520085.1 uncultured Solibacteraceae bacterium
GAGCGCATCGAGGCGGCCGTCGTCGCCGGCGGCAAACACACCAAGGCTCCTCACGAAGCCTGGATTGCCGCTGACCCATTCAAAGGCGGGTTTCGCGTGCTCATCACCGGGCCGCACGGTTTTGAGCGCTCAGCGACGTTCGCGATAGATGACGATTCAGCGGTCATTTCAGAGCGCGTACGTGAAACGCTGGAAGAATAGTGGGTCGGCCTATTGCGGTTTGGCCACGTATCGTCCGTTGGCCCATGACCGGTCGAACATCGCCGCTTTCATGGAACGCCGTTTTACCAGGAGGATCGACCAGAGGCTGAGCTTCTCAGAGAGCGGGACATGAGGCCAGGACAAGCTGTACCGCTCGGGCCAAAGTGGTTTGCCTGCTCAGGAGGCACATCTGATAGAATCCGTTGGGAGAGTCTGCAGGCTGCCGTTCCAAGGGAGACCACGGGCACCAGGATGGAAGGCGAAATGAACGACGACAGAGGCTTTAGCGTGCTTAGACGAGCAGTGGATGACGCTGCCTTCTTTCAGCGGCTGGTCGCCGATTTCGACTCGACATTGGTAGACGAAGGGATCACGGATTCTCATGACCGTGAGGAGATCAGACGGGTGATGACCGGCTTGGCCAACGCCGCCCGAGGGCCAACCACGATCGGGAGCTCTGAACAACAAGCCAGCACGCTCGCAACAGCGGATTCGTTCAAGAGCGGTCTGAGAGACACCGTCGATCAGATTGAGCGCGGGTTCCGCTCCACGATGATGATGTACACGATCGCCTTCTACCTGGGCGTGGTACTGATACTCGCCTCTCTGGTGATGGGTTTCGTCAAGGAAAAAGCATTGATCCCACTCGTATTTGGGGGCCTTGGCATCACTGATGTGATTCTCTACTTCATCACGAAGCCGGCACAGGATCTTCAGTTTAGTCGCGCCCGGCTAGCGCAGCTTCAGGCTGCTTTCTTCCATTGGTTCATAGACTACACTAACTGGAACGGCGTGCTGAGCACGTGGGCGCAGACGGGTAAGGCCGACTTCCAAACGATGAAAAATGTCTCCGCAACATTGATGGACCACACTGAAAAGACCATGCAGCTGATCGACAGGTACTGCAGTGCGTCTCCGGCAAACGAACATGCGAGGGGTGAAAAATGATGCGCCAGAGGTGGGGCACGTTTTCCGTCATCGATCACAAAGATCCGGCGCGACTGATACCTGAAGTATTGCTGTACGATCATCTAGTGATTCCGGTGCCGCCAACACCCGAGGAGCGGAATCGCTGGCACGACCGGGGTTGGGAGCCGGACCTGCTCGATGAGCGCCTCGCGATACTTGGCAAACTGGCTGTCCGCGCCAACTGGGGACGAGCCGATCGAGAAAGCGCATATCATCGATGGGCTGAACAGTTTGCCGCGATCAAGCAAGACACCGAAGACGTTATCTCGGAGGCCAAGAAGAATTTGGGGTACCAACTCACGCGTAGGGTGCTCGCCAACGAAAAACCCGTCGTGGTCCCAAAAGGAGTCGACAAGGTCGACCTAGTGGCGGCATACCAGTCGGAGCAGGATATGCACGCCGACTTCATTGTCCAGAAGGTCGCGGATGATCGTGCAAACCTCGGTCTTAGACTGCAGCAACGAATCGCTGTGCCAAAGGCGGGCAACGATCCTTTAGGCGCTCTCCGAAGAGCTGTGGTTCTCGCACAAGACGCTGACTATGGCCGGAAGCGACAAATCGTCTACGACCTCCAGAACCAGATCCTCTCTGAGGTAAGTCCATTGCTTGAGACAGTCCAGCAACTGGATCAGGCGATCGACGAGTTGAGCAGCTACGTCGAGCTGATGTTAAAACCGGTGGACTTCACGTATGCATTCACCCTTGCCGGAGTCCAACCGGGACTGGCCGTAGGTCAGCCCTTCTTCTTGAAGTCAGTTGCGACCACCCAAGTAGTGTTTCGGCCTCGAGAGCCTCATTTAGCGCCTTCGTTGGTACCGTGCGAGCCAGCTGCAATGTATCATGATAATGCCTGACGTCCGGAACGCGGGCTGAAGGACGACTGAGACTTGCCTCTGCACGCGCGTGTAGCGAGTCTTCAGTCAGAC
This sequence comes from uncultured Solibacteraceae bacterium, assembly GCA_964520085.1. Lineage (GTDB taxonomy): Bacteria > Acidobacteriota > Terriglobia > Bryobacterales > Bryobacteraceae > Bog-375. The sequence goes on from CAZFOP010000149.1 coordinate 2,097, forward strand.
GGCGCAATAGCAAGCGCATTCGAATTGAGCGCGTAGAAGCTGACTATCCAAATACAGCGTTTTGGGAGGTCTCTCCTGTGAAGTCCGGTCCATGTCAACTGGATGAAGCGCCCAACTCCACAAGAAGGCCGCTAACGATAACCCGAATTAACGCCCCGATAGAGCCGAATCCCCCGCCTCGCAGCGCGTCTCGACAGCCCTCTGATACGGACCTATTGGATCGCAATCTCGACCGGGTTGGAAAGCTGCCCGTCGACGTTCACTTCCACGTTCACGGTTCCTGCGCCGCGCAGCGTCAACGGTAGCGCCACGTTCACCTGGTCCAGGCCCGGGTACTGCGGTTGCGCCCCGGCATACTGAACCGGCGTCGAAACGCCGCCCACCGTGCACGTCACGTTGGCGAGCGACGACCGATTGCGAAGGCCTGTGCCATAAAGCGACAAGTACACGGTGGATTGATTATCCAGCGCGATGGGAGACACAACACAGGTTCCGCTGCTGCAATCGAAGACGGCGACCAGCGTCGGTGCGCCTCCGCCATTGGGGTAGCGTGCGGCCGTGGCGGCCGCTATGTTGGTTCCTCCCAGCGCATACAATCCGGGCGCGACCGCGTTCACTTGGACGGTTCCGCTGGCCCCAGCAATGTCCACGGTAGCCAGCCCTGGCGCCGTGCCGTCGGGAACCTCGAAGTTGACCTGCGACGGCGAGACGTACAGGAGCGGCGCGGGACGGGCAACACCAGTTGCATCGGTGACCGTCGCCTGAGCTCCAGCCAGAGTGTTCGGCAGGCTGGCCGAAGGGGCGCTGCGCGCGACGAATCCCAGGTTCTGGCCGTACGCCGAGGCCAAACTGTCGGCCGCCACCGGCGGCTTGCCGCCGGCCGAGTTGCCGATCCCTACCGCGCTCCCGCCGAACCCAACGACCACCGCGCTGCCCGAGGGAACGCTGATGGAATACACCCCAGCGGAAGCTTTCACAGTTTCGAACTGGGCGGGCGACCACATCCCGTCGGCCGCCACCGCCGCACCGCCCAAGAGAAAGCCCGTGGTGGAATCGAGTGCCGGTGCGGTGAGACTCAGCACCAGTGCCCTGGTGTAGGTAGAACCAGGCGCGATGCTCACGGTGGCGTCATGCGACGCGTCTGCGTTGATCACCGTGACTCGCAAGGTGCCATCGCCGGCCAGCACCGCATAGGCGTTGAGGTCGATACCGCCTGTGCTGAGCGTGACAGGCACCAAGCGGCCGGAGGAGGCTGCCTGAAACAACAGCAACGCATCATACAGCGGGCGCGCCGTAACGTTGCTGCCGCTCACCGCGATTGGCGTGTACGCACCAGAGCCGCCGCCGTGAAAGTTCACTCCCGCCGCCGCGTTGGATGCCAAAGTGAACATGTAGTCCACGCCCCAGAGCGCGCTTGCGAACGTGTCGCTCACGCCGGCGGTGCCGCCGTCATAGCAGGAATTGGACTCCGCCATGCGCCATGGCACCTTGGCCGATTGCGCGATGTTTTCGAGCTGGGCGCCGTCCGAGGCGGCCTTCGAGTGCGTCGCCGCGCTCAACAAGTCGGAGATCGTGCAGGCATTGGGAGAATTGGCTCCCACCGAACTGACCGGTCCGAGCGGGTAAAAATGCTGGGTAAGCAGCGCGATTCGGGAGCTGTAGGTCGCGGCAAATTCAATGGTCCAGGTACCGATGTTCCCGGCATCTGCGGGTCCTGTCAGGACCGGGCCAGGGTCGGCGGCCTCGATAGCGTTGGCGAATGAATTCCAATCCGACAGATATTGGGACAGGGTATAGCTGGTGGGCTTGTCGCCATTGCCCGAATACAGATCCGGCTCATTGCCGATCTCGAAACCAAACAGCGCGCCCTGACCAGTTTGAGAAACGTAGACGGCTTCTTGAGCATCGAGCGCCGCAGTCGAGCTGGCCAGATTCAGTCCGAACAGGACCCGCCATCCCACTGTGCGCGCCAGCCCCATCACGGCGTCCACGTCGCTGCCGGTAAGGGAGTTCGCCGGCGTGCTGGAAGACCGCGTTCCACCCACCCAGGTAGTGCGGTCCACCGAGTTCCCGCCGAACCGCATCCAACCGGTGCCGAGTTGCGAGAGCATCTGCTGGAAAACTGCGGAGCCAGAGGGAAACCTGGTGGCTGAGGCTATGGAGCTGGTTTCAAAACTCAACCCAATGAAATCCGAAGGAATGGTCACGCCGGGTGAAGCCGTGTTCACCGCGATCGAAACTGACGTTTGCGCCGACGCGCCCCACGCCAGCAGCCAGACCACCACCAGCGCAAACCTTCCTGCATCCGAGATCATCGGCTCGCCCATTCCTGCCAACGCAACGTAGCACGCTGGATTCCAACGCGGTGTGTTGTCTGTTTCATGCGTTAGTATCGAGTGAAGTAGAAAGTGGGGTACGTGTCGGGAACCGGCGGTGGATTGATCGCGGGCTGTACCCGCCCCGCATTCAGGATCGTGTCGTTGGTCAGTGTGTAATCGAAACCCGGAGCGGGATTGCTGGCGAGCAGAAAATCGCCCGGCAACGCGGCGGCGCCGAAACCAGGATTGACCGAAACAGATCCGCCCAGATCCTCATTCATCGCGAGTGGCGATCCATTGACCAGCGGGGATCCCGTCTGCCACTTTGTGAACGTCAGGAAAGTCCAGGCGCTATTAGGATTGGCGGCTTCGCTGCATGTGCTCGCGTCATTTCCGGCCGGGGGCCGAGTAAGCACATGGAATGCCTTGCTGTAGCCGGCGAATCCCCCGTCAGTCCGCCAGTAGAGATTGCCCTGGAAGTTCTGGAACTGGTTGTAGGGAAGGCCGCAGGAGTCGGCGCAACCGAGCTGAACGTAGAAGCCTTCGGAATCATCGAAGTCGAAATAGAACAGGTTGTTAGCGAGCGTAATCTGCGGCGAGGGCGCAGAGCCGCAACCCTGGGCCCACGGTTGCTGTTGGTCGAACATGCCGGTCCGAGCGAGCGCGAAGATGTTGTTACGAAACGCGTGCCCAGGCTGACCGGCCGCCGGACCCGCAGTCAAGTGAATCGCCGGACCGGTGACGCGGAAGACGACATTGTTCTGCACATCGACGCCGGCAGACTGCGCATCGAGATAGATCCCCGAACCTCCGTATCCCGAGCCGCTGACTCCCGCGTCGATCACCGAGGAATCGCTGACGTCGTGCAGCAGGTTGCTGAGGATCCGGTTGCCCGTCCCGCTGCCCCCTGCCGATCCGACGTTGAAATACAGTGTTCCCCCGTCGGAAGTGATGCCCTGAATGACGTTCCAAATATGGTTGTACTGGCTCAGTATGTTGGTGCCGTTGGCTTGAAAATTCACCGACGGGCAGCCGAGGTTACAAATCGAGATACCGGCATGATAGCCATCGGTAATGTCATTGTGAACGTAACTGATGTCGTGGCCATTACCCTGCGCGAGACCCTCCCCGTCCGCGAACACGCGGGAGTAACCTTGCACGATGTTGTTGCCGATGGTGACGAATTGCACGACATTGGTCGCCTGGTCCGACCCGAGAGGATGGTGCCCGATATGAATGCCGCTGCTCCCAATATCGTAGAAGGCCGAATTCTGAACGTCGTCGTTGCTGGCTGGCGGGCCGGAGTTACCGGACATGGAGGCAATCTGAAGGCCTGAAGACGCGGTATGCCTGACCGTCACGGCGTCAAAGGCGACAGACTGGCAACTCTCGCAGTCAACGGCGGCCGGCAGTGTGTTCTCACCGTTCTCGTCGTCGCTGAAGCCGGCGGCGGGTATTGTCCAGGCATCCATTTCAAACGCGATGCCGGTAAAGTTGACGTAACTCAGGTTGACCGCCGACACCAGGCTGCCCCCGGTTGAGGACGCGGCCTGGACCTGAGGGATAACGACTGTATCCGCATTGGGATTCTCGCCGGAGTTTGCAAGGTAATTCAGAATCCACGGAGTGACGGAGCGGTCCAGAAACCAGACGCCGGTAAGACCTGCGGCACGCGCGGCATTGAAAGCGTCGCGGGTGTTGTCAACTACGTAGCGGTGGCCCGCAGTCGGTCCAAAGAAGTTATAGACTCCCGAGTTTCCCTTGGCCGGGCCGGTGAAGTAGATGATGTGATTAGTGGTGTCAACGCAACTGACCCTTAAGATATCGACGGTCCACGCGTCGAAAATCGTGATCTCGATATCTCCATTCGGGTATGGATTCGCGGGGCCCCCACAGGTGCTACCGGACGCGTTGAGATTGATCCACTGCGCGATCGGATCGTTGGGATCATACGAGAAGCGGTCGAGGCATTTGGACTGCGACGCGTCGTTAGAATTAGTGACGCTGGGGCACGAGGCATTGGCGCCCGTTGGAGGAACATCGGAGGCGACGCGAAAGAATGTCCCTACGTTACAGGAGGACAGCGCGACGGACTGTCCAGGGACTGTGGAATAACAGACGCCGCCATTCATGTAATACCCAAGTCCGGTGGACGAGGCAAGGCGGGAACGCAGACGCCGCTCACCGTTATAGAACAGGTACTCGAAGTTCGGCGTGCTGGCTGGCAGTGGAACCTGCCAGAGGGCCCCGGCGACGTTCGTCCATGTCAGGCCCAACCCACCTGTGCCGATTGGCTCACCCCCGCTAACCACCGGCGTCTCACCCGGATAGTTTTGCCAGGTGACGGGTGCAGAGGCGGCGCCGGAATCCGCCTGGGTAAAGTTAATGGTGCCCGGGTTTGTTGGACTAAGCGGGAGATAGTAAGTTCCCTGACGAAGCATCACCGTGAGAGGAAGGCTAGGTCTGGAGCCGCGGAGACCGCGCGCCGCCCGCTGTGCGCGGGCTATGCTGGCGAACGGCCCATCGGTAGAGCTTGTGTTCGGCGCGGCCAGCGTTCCGTTCCAGGAATCGTTGCCGTTCTGGGCCACGTAGAAACTCGCTGTTACGACGGGCGCACCGGTGTTGATGGTGACGGTGTTGGACTGAGTGCCATCCACCGTCAGCACGATGGAGAGCACGCCCTGGTTGGCCAGACTGGCGGGCAGAGAGACGTTGACCTGATCGAGCCCTGCATACTGCCCCTGCGCTCCCGCGTAACTCACCGGCGCAAAAACGCCGCCGATGGTGCAGGTAACCGGGGTGCTGTGTCCGCGGATGCCAGTGCCGTACAGTTCGAGGACGGTCTGGTTCACGTTGACGGGAACGGGCGCGCAACTCAGCGGCGCCGAGCCGCAGGAGAAGATCAGGGAGGCGTTCGTCCCCTGGACCGCAATCGCCGCCGCCACTCCTTGCCCGGTAGCATTCGCCGAAAACAAGCCGGGCGCCACTGCGGCGACCTGCACGGTTTCGGTGGATACGGTGCCGTCGCCGCTGGTCACCGTGACGGCGGCGGAGCCGACCGCAGTGCCGGCAGCGATCACAAAGGCAATTTGCTGGGTATAGGCATACAGAAGAGTGGCCGGGTTCACCGTTCCAGTGCTGTCCCGGACTGTGACGGTGGTGCCGGCGCTTGTACCGGCAGCCAGATCGGAGCCGAAAGCCGTGGCGATGCTTCCAGGCGCCAGCGAGGGGGTATAACTGGCCGCGTTGACTACGGCCAAGCCGGCCGCCGGCGCGGACAAAGTGGCGAAGAACAGACAGACGATAAGCGAACCAAGCCTGGACACGAGCGACTCTAATTGATTAAACCGCGCCCCGCAGGGAAGTTGTGCTGCGCCGCTGTTCTTGCACGGATTCAGTTTGCGCGAACGAGTGTGCGTTTGGGCCGGTCGGATGGTGAATCGGGAATCAGGGGATGGACTTTCGGGGGCAGGTGAGCCGAAATACGCTCCAAATGTCGCGAAATCCCGTTCCGTCCACTAGGAGTTTGTTGAAAAACGATCTGGCGCACCCACAATGCGCGGAGTCACGCTGCCTAAGCTGTTGATTCTTCGTTTGGCCGCGGAGCGGAAATGGCGAAACGGGGCCGTGCAAAAGGGGTATTTCAACAAACTCCTAGAGTCGTCTCGGAAGACCCAGTTTGTTTCGGCTTTTCGCTTGATGTGCCCGCAGCCCCGAGGTAAGGTCCAACATGGCTACCGATATTGGGCAATATCGGTAGCCATGTTGGACCTTACCTCGGGGCTGCGGAGACATCAAGCGCACCGTGGAATAACTGCAGTTCTCCCTAAATGAGGCTGGTGGACAGATGGGGATTTCGCGACAGATATGCACCTCCAAACCCAACGGCGTCACTCGCGGCG
>CAZFOP010000150.1:0-8264 GCA_964520085.1 uncultured Solibacteraceae bacterium
ATTAGCAGAGCTTCCGCCGGTCTTTCCGAAACCTAACTTGGACAAGCCTGGGGCGCACGTAGCCCCTACGAATCAACAGCTTCCCACGGCCAGGTGGTGCTTTCGAACCAGACAGCCGAGTTTGCTTATGCTCAGATCGCTGGTTTAACTCGATGTAGCACACGATTAGCCATCTCCGGCTGCTGTCTGGGACCAGTATCAGCCCTATACCAAAGGTACTATTGATCGCTGGAAAGGACAGCGTTATATGCATCTAAAGTGTTTACCCTCAAAATTTTCCGGCTGCAAATCGGTAATTCTCGGTTAAAGTAGTTCTTAGGGCCAAAGATGCAGATATCGGCTGGCTACAATTCGAAATCGCAGGTGCTGGAGCTTGCGCGGATCTTGCTCATGCATGGCGATCTCGCACCCAGGCTGACAATACAAACCATTCTCCAGGCAAGCGGTTATGCAGTGGACGCGGCCGCCACGCCGGCCGAGGCGTTGGCCAAGCTCGACGAGGGAGAATACGACTTGGTGCTGAGCGATGGAGAAGGCGGTTCCAATGCCGCCGGCCGCAATTTGCTGGCCTATGCTCGCGTCAAGGACTATCACCCTGCTACGGCCTTCATCACTTCCGGCCATACCGAGCCCAAGGGCGGATACCAGTCGGCGGATTCCGAAGTTTCGATTTACACGGAGAACCTGCCAGCACTGCTGGGCGACGTGGCCGAGTTGATCGGCGTTCGTGCCAGCCGGCGCCACCGCCTTCTGCGGATGGCCGTATAGCTCTGGCACACGGTTCAACGAATACTTTCGAAAGAGCAAGGCAAATTTAAGAAAAATAGCCTTATAGGCATTGGACATACTAATCAAGTCCCCGCCTGGGTTCAACAACCCTCCTTGGCAAATCCCGCTAACCAATTGAAAAATGGTCGAGCGGACGCACCGCCGCCGGATTCATTTTCGTTGTATATCAAGTAACTCTTTCACGAACGCGACACAAGTGAAAGAAAAAGGGCCAGATAGATACCTACCTATCCGGCCCACCTCGTCCGAAGAAAACTCTTGTTTACCGACGGCCCCCGCCCCCACCCGACGAGACGGCACCACTGACGGCTCCTCCGCCACGGCTGGATGCTCCGCTGAAACTGCCGCTCGAAGTGCCGACCAAGCTGGATGTCGCAACCGACCCGATTGATCCGCTGTTGGCAAAACTGCCGTATCCCGACGACGGTGCACCGTAACTATGCGCTGCGGTTATGCCGCCGCGGAACCCAGGCGTGTGAAAGCCGTTGACTGCCAGCGTCAGCGAATGCCGTTCCAGCAGAGTCACCGGGCCCCCTAACGGACCGCGTATGGGAGGACGTTTGACGACCGGGCCAGCGGTGGGCGAGCTTTGGACCGGCGACGGGCCCACATAAGGATAGCCATAAGGGCTATACATCATTCCGCTTAAAGGCATGAACGTGTACATGCCGTACCAGCAGTTATACGACCAGAAACCGGACCCCGGGTAGGCGCTGTATGGATTGGCAAAGCTCCACAGGGAGCCGGAATAGCCGAACCCAGGCATCATCATATTGCCGTAACTGGAGCAACCCGTCAGCGGCGTTCCCAACCCGACGGAGTAGCCCGCGTTATAGACACCTCCGGCCGAGTTGAACGCATTGGCGCTAGCCGTGTTCGCCATCGACATGAGCTCACCCCGGCGATGGCTCCAATGGTCGAGCGCATCGGTGTCCGCCGCGCTGAGCTTCTCCACGGCGGCCGTGGTTCCGCTGATGGCGCACATCCTACCCGCGCCCACCAGCGTGGTTTCCGCTCCCGCCAGCACCGCGGCTTCGCCCTTGAACACCTTTACCTGCGCCGGGTCGAAATTAAATCGGTAGATGCCGGTTTTGGGCAGCGACACGGCGGCGGCGTTAACCACCACGGTGACGCTGGTGCCCTTGTCCATCAGGCCCGCCTCGACAACCGCCGAGCCACCCAGCAGCTCCAGGCGCGTATCGATGAGCCGGTTAGTGATCATCTTGAGGCTGGCATGATCGCCCAGGCGGAGCGTGATACCCGGCGTGAGCAGCACCTCCGCGCGCCCGTCCCCGGTTCGCAGCACGCTTCCTTCCTTGATGGCCGCATAATGGGTAACCGACGATTCCACGGGCTGCCCGTCCAACTGCACCTGGCCTTCCGTGAAATTGACCGTGCCGGACTTGGCGGAAACCACGTACTGCGCCAGGCCGGAGTTAGCGGTGAGGGCCAGCAGTGCGCCGGCCATGAGTACGACCCCAATCGGTTTCATCGTTCACCTCGCTTAATTACAGTGTGACTCGATTGGCCAGGAAGTCAATGGCTCGCCACTAGCTATTTAGAGCCAGCGGACGCGGTTTACTCGTGCAACACGGGCCGGCCGGGTCAGTCCAACGGGCGATCCCCTGCCCCGCCGACGAGTGCGCCGTATTACCATCTTCGTTTGGCACTGCCGAATCCCAGAGTTTCGATCCTCGTCCCGGTTTACAACGAGGCCGAGTACCTGCCAGCGCTCATCGCGCGCCTGCTGGCAGTGCCGCTGTGGCAGGAGGTTCCGGTCGAGGTCGTTGCCGTCGACGACGGTTCCACCGATGAATCGGCCGAAGTTTTGGACGATCTGGCGCGCCAGCACCCAGGTGTGATTCAGCTCATTCGCCACGTCCGCAACCGTGGCAAGGGCGCGGCCATCCGCACCGCCATCGAACACGCCGCGGGAGAATTCGCGGTTATCCAGGATAGCGACCTGGAATACAATCCGCTTGACTTGCCCCGCGTGCTCTCCCCGCTGCTGGAGGGCCACGCCGACGCCGTCTTCGGTTCGCGTTTCGCCAGTTCCGGCGAGCGCCGCGTGATGTACTTCTGGCATGCGCTGGCCAACCATTTTCTGACCACCGTGGGCAACGCCGTCGCCGATTTGAATCTCACCGACATGGAAACCGGCTACAAGGCCTTCCGATTGTCGCTGGTGCGTTCGATCCCGCTGCGTTCGAACCGCTTCGGCTTCGATCCGGAAATCACCGTCAAACTCGCCCAGCGCCACGTGGCCCTGTATGAGGTTCCCATCACCTACCGCGGACGCACCTATGAGGAGGGCAAGAAGATCGGCGCCGCGGACGCCGTGTGGGCGTTGTGTACGGTGCTGTGGTACGGCCTGCGGCGCGACATTTATTGCGACGGCGGCGCCGGCATGCTGGACGCGCTTTCGCAAACCCCGCGTTTCAACCGCTGGATGGCCGATACCATCCGCCCGTGGGTGGGGGCGCGCGTACTCGAGATTGGCGCCGGCATGGGCAACCTCTCGCGTCACCTGGCCCCACGCCGCCGGCTCTACATCGCCAGCGATATCGATGCCGAACACCTGGCCCGGCTGCGCGTGCGTTTCCAACTCCGCCCCAACGTGAAGCTGATGCGGTGCGACCTCGGCGTGCCAGCGGACTTCGTCCCGCTCGCCGAGCAGGCAGACACCGTGATCTGCCTCAACGTGCTGGAACATATCGAGGACGACGCGACCGGCTTGGCCAACATCGCCAGCGCGCTGGTGCCCGGCGGCGTCGCTATCGTACTGGTGCCGCAAGACCAAGCCATCTATGGCACGCTCGACAAGGAACTCGGTCACTACCGGCGTTACAGCGAAGCCGAGCTGCGCACCCGGATGGAAGCCGCCGGTCTGGCCGTCGAGCGCGTGCTTCACTTCAATCGCATTAGCCGCCCCGGCTGGTGGTTCAGCGGATGCGTCCTTAAGCGCCGCGGCTTGAGCCGCCCCATGCTATGGGCCTTCGACCGCCTGGTCTGGTTCTGGCGCCTGATCGACCGCATCCTCCCCTGGCCCGCCGTAAGTGTGATCGGCATCGCCCGCAAGCGCGAGAGTGGGACTTGTGCGCACACGTCCCTTTTACAATAGTGGAACGACACTGCGGTGCTAACGATCGCCACCGACTAAACTTGCGTAAATCTGGAGAGCCTCTGCCATTGGAGGAATGGTAGCGATACCCAGGCCGATGTTCTTAGATGATTTTTTGGGGGGGTCTGCCCCCGTTGTTGGCGTAGAGCCGAAAAAGGTTGGTCGGGGCGAGTGGATTCGAACCACCGACCTCCTGGTCCCGAACCTGATGAAAACATTTTCGCGAAGCTGCTGAAAAAAGAAGCGCTTATAACTTCAACCAGATAAAGAGGTTCTGTTGAAGCTTGCTGAAGCCGGGTGTTCCTTGTTGAATCTGGATGCTCGCACCTACCACAAAATCATCTACATTTTAAGACATGTAAATCCGAAATATCGCCGAACCATACATTAATCTGGGAATTCTGTGCGGATGAACGCGACTCCGGGACCGGTCTGAAAGCATATCCTCGATAGCTTATTCACATATTAGTGGAAGTCCCGGCTGTGAATTGCCAGCGTTGCGGTATCGGAGCTCAGCGTATTGAGATCGTTGGTCCAGTCCCACACCTGGTTTGCCACGACGTGCAAAACCTGTCCTTCACGCTGCACCAAGCCTTGGCAGCCGAGCAACTTCGCGAGGTGAACTGCCCGCCGGCATCTTTCGTGGACGTGCTTCCAGACGATCAAGTTGATTGCGCCGGTTTCGTCTTCGAGAGTCACAAAAACGGTGTTCTTCGCCGTCATCGGCTGCTGCCGGCACAGAACCAATCCGGCCACGGTGACCACTTTCCCGTTGGAAGTGCGCTCCAGTTGCTCCGCTGTAATAACACGCCGCACCCGCAAGCCGGCCCGCAGAAAGACGAGAGGATGCTCGCGCAACGTCAGCCCCGTCGCCTGATAGTCCTTGACCACTTCTTGGCTGGGCGTCATGGGCGGCAGATCCGTCGCGGGATCGTCGAACGAATCCACCTCGGCGTGTTGGAGTAGCGGTGGTATGCGGCCAGCGAGCGCGCTCGCCTTCCACAGCGACTGCCGCCGGCTGAGCCGCATCGATCCAAACGCATCGGCCTGCGCCAGATGGTCGAGCACGGTGCGTCCACAGCCGGTGCGCCGGGCGATCTCGTCCGGCGAGCGATAACCCGCACCGCGCGCCGCAACAAGCGCCTGCGCGTTGCGTTCGGCAAGTCCCGCCACCATCCGCAACCCCAGCCGTACAGCGTGAAGCGGCGCGCCCTCGGCGCTTTCCAGCGTGCAATCCCAGCTACTCCAATTCACGTCGATGGGACGGATTTCGACACCGTGCCGGCGCGCATCCTGCACCAGTTGTGCCGGCGCATAGAAACCCATCGGCTGGCTGTTCAGTAACGCGGCGCAGAACACGTCCGCGTAATGGCACTTCAACCACGCCGAAACATAAACGAGGTTGGCGAAGGAGATGGCATGCGATTCCGGAAAACCGTACGTGCCGAAGCCCTCGATCTGACTGAAGCAGCGCTCAGCGAACTCCTGCGGATAGCCGTTGGCCAACATGCCGCGGACGAACCGTTCGCGAAAAGTAGTAATGGTACCTATGTGGCGAAAAGTGGCGAGCGAGCGGCGCAACTGGTCTGCTTCCGTCGGAGTGAACCCCGCGCCGATGATGGCGATCTGCATCGCCTGCTCTTGAAACAGCGGCACGCCGAGCGTCTTCTTGAGAACTGCTTCCAGCGCCGGACTCGGATAGACGACGGGCTCTTTGCCCTCGCGGCGGCGCAGATACGGGTGCACCATGTCACCTTGAATTGGGCCGGGGCGCACGATGGCCACTTCGATCACCAGATCGTAGAAGGTTTCCGGCTTGAGCCGGGGCAACATGCTCTGCTGCGCGCGGCTCTCCACCTGAAAGACACCCATGGAGTCGGCCTGTTGCAGCATCTTGTAAACCGCCGCGTCGTCGTGCGGAACCGTGGCCAGCGTGAGTTTGCGGCCATAGTGCCGCTCCAGCAACTCGAATGCGCGGCGGATGGCGGAAAGCATACCGAGCGCGAGGATGTCCACCTTCATCATGCCCAACTCGTCCAGGTCGTCTTTTTCCCACTGGATGACAGTGCGGTCTTCCATCGTTGCGTTCTCTATGGGAACGAGTTCATCGAGACGGCCTTGCGATATGACAAATCCACCAACATGCTGCGACAAGTGCCGCGGAAAGCCAACGAGCATCCTGGTGAGATGCAACGTCTGCCGCAGGCGCCGGTCCGCGGGATCGAGGCCGGCTTCGCGCACAGACTCCTCCGCTACTCCCGCATTGCTCCAGCCCCACACAGATCCGGCGAGTGCGCCGGTTACGTCTTTGGAGAGCCCCAGCACCTTTCCCACTTCGCGCACCGCTCGCCGCGTGCGATAGTGCACCACGGTAGCAGTCAGCCCCGCGCGATCACGGCCGTATTTTTCGTAGATGTGTTGAATCACCTCTTCACGGCGGTCGTGTTCAAAATCGACATCGATATCCGGCGGTTCGTCGCGCGCGGCGGAGATGAAGCGCTCGAACAATAATCCGCGCGCCACCGGGTCCACTTGCGTGATGTCCAGGCAGTAGCAGATCACCGAATTTGCCGCCGAGCCGCGTCCCTGATGCAGAATCCCCTTGCTCGCGGCGAATTTCACAATCTCGTGGACCGTTAGAAAGTATGGTGCGTACTCGCGTTCTTCGATCAACCGTAACTCGTGCCGAATCTGCTTGCTGACGGCCTCGGGAATTCCGTTCGGAAAGCGCCAGGCTGCGCCGGCCCACGTGCGCCGCCGCAAATCTTCAAAGGCCGACACGCCCGGTTCGACAATCTCCTCGGGATATTCGTAGCGAAGATCGTCGAGCGAGAAGCGGCAGGCATCGGCGATTTCGAGCGTGGCCGCAAGCGCATCGGGCCAAGCCGCGAAAAGCTCGTGCATCTGCCGCGGCGATTTCAAATCGCGCTCCGCATTCGCCAGCAAACGGAAGCCCGCCTCTTCGAGCGTGCAGCCTTCGCGAATGCAGGTGAGCACGTCCTGTAGAGGCTTGCGCGCGCCCGCATGGTAGAGCGCGTCGTTGGTCGCCACAGTGGGCAGGCCAACCGCGTGCGCGAATTCGGCGACGGTTTGAATCCACTGCTGGTCATCGCCCCGGCAGGAATGGGTCAGCGCGAGATGAAGCTGCTTCGGAAACAGAGCGGCACAAGCCCGGATGTGGGCTATAGCTGCTTCATTCAGCACAGCGGGAAACGGCAGAATGAAACGCTGGCCTTCGGAATGCTCAGCCACATCCGCCAGGCTCAGTTCGCACTCGCCCTTCATTGCGCGGCGTTTTCCAAGCGTCAGCAGCCGCGTCAGACGCCCGTATGCTGCTCTGTCCGTGGGGTAGCACAGCACACTTTCGCCGTTAGTTAGGTCCAGCCGGCAACCGGCGATGAAGTGCGTACGTGCATCGTGAGTCTTCTTCAGAAAGCTGTGCGCGAGCACAATGCCGGAGAGCGTATTACGGTCCGTCAGGGCGATGGCCGCCAAGTTGACCGCCGCCGCCGCTGCCATCAGTTCCTGCGGATGCGAAGCGCCGCACAAGAAGCTGAAGTTCGACGAAGCCTGCAACTCGGCGTAGGCACGCATTGCGGTCATGGAAGTTGCCCATGCAGGTACCAGCGTTCCCCGGGTTCTGCGCGCCGCGTTTCACGAAAGATCCAGAAGCGCGCGCCCTGCTCATCTTCAATGCGGTAGTAGTCGCGTGTGGTCCAGGCGGCGGGCCGCTCACGCCACCATTCGGGTGTGAGCCGCTCCGGCCCTTCGGCGCGCACAATGCGGTGCAGCCGTTGGCCGATGCGAATCCGCACCGGACACTTGCCGGGAATGATCTCAGCAGCCTCGATAAGGACCGGTGGTTCGATCAAACGCACTGGGCGGATGCGATACGTGGGCCACTCGGCATTTGGCGCTGACGCCATAGTCACCGGAACAAATTCGGTGGAGGACTCAGGTAACAGGCTGGGGCGAATCCGAAACCGGCACACATGATCGAAACCCAGGCGCAGGCCGATCCGGTCCAGCAGTTCGTCGAGCGAGGTGTCTTCCTCGACACTCTTCCCGCACTGGGGCAGCGCCATTTGCACGGGTGCAATAGTTTCCACTTCGGCAACACGCAGCGTGGCCACCTCGATGCCGAAGCCGACGTCGAGCGTGTTCATCTTTTCCGAAAACAGGCGCATAAGATGCGTGAGGGACCGCGCCGATTTTGAAGTGCGCACTTGCAGGTATGCTGCGCTGCCGTCCACGCGATGGCACACCAGGTCGAATCGGCGAGCACCGCGCCGTTCTTTTTCCAGGCGCGTGCAGAGCGTTGTGAGCAATTCCAATATGGCCTGCTCGACGGCAG
>CAZFOP010000151.1:0-8213 GCA_964520085.1 uncultured Solibacteraceae bacterium
CTATACTCGCGTTGCAGGGAAAGGACTTGCCCGTTCAAGTGCGGAAGTTGGGCTACTCCGGCAGCGGCTGCCCTTTGGTTTCCGGCGCGAACGGGAGCGCAAACAATCCCACCAGGAAGACTGAGCACATGGCGACACCGGCGTAGCGCATGGCGTCGGGGCCGTGAAAGACGCGGCTGGTGAGCAGGCCTAAGGTCAGCGGTCCGGCGGCGGCCACGATGCGGCCGACGTTATAACAGAAGCTGGTTCCGGTGCTGCGCAAACGCGTGGGGAAAAGTTCCGGCAAGTAAATCGCGTAGCCGCCGAAGAGCGCGAGCTGCGTGAAGCCCATCGCGGGGACCATCCAGAACATTTGAGCGATGGTATTGAGTTTCCAGAATGTGAAGGCCGTCATGCCGAGCGCGGCCAGGAAACTGACGGCGAAAGCGGTGCGGCGGTTGGTGCGCTGCGTCAGCCAGGTGAAAGCGTGGACGCCGAAGAAGGAGCCGGCGTTCTGGATCAACGATGTCACACCGAGCCACATTGTGGTCTTGCCGGCCAGCGCCGCGCCAACGATGCCCTGCGCGCGGAAACTGCGTTCGAGGATCGGGCGGAACAGGTCATAGCTGAAGAAGCCGATGCCCCACAGCCCGACCACGCCGGAAAACGCCAGCAGCAAACCGACGATCGAGTTGCGGCGCCAGCGCGGATTGCCAAGCAGTTCCGCGAATGAACCCATGCGCCTCTTTTCCGCCTTCGCCTTCAGCCACTGTTCCGGCTCGCGCAGCTTCTTGAATACGATGAGCGCCAGCGGCGCGGGCGCGGCGCCGGCCAAAAATTCCCAGCGCCAGGCGTGCGCGATGAGGCCGGCCTGCTGCGCTTGCCCCAGAACGATCACGGTCGTCGCGGCCACCATGTTGCCGACGGCGGAGAACGCCTGCACCATGCCCAGCGCATAGGGGCGCGCGCGCTCGGGAACGACCTCCGCCACCAGCGCCACGCCCACCGCGAATTGGCCGCCCACGCCGAGGCCGCACAGGAAGCGGTAGACGTTGAAGTCCCAAACGCCGGTGGAAAGCAGGCTCATGCCGGTGAAGATGGTGTAGGCGAGGATGGTCAACATCATGGTCTTGGCGCGGCCGAGGCGGTCGCCGAGGACGCCGAACACGACGCCGCCGAGGCCCCAACCGATCATGAAGACCATGGTGGAGATGCCGGCCTGTTGCGCCACCGCTCCCGGCGCGGCCGATGCGCCCATCAGGTCGCGCAGCGCGGGCACGCGCGCCAGATTGAAAAGCTGCTGCGCCATGGTGTCGAACATCCACCCGACAGCGGCCACAGCCACCACGAACCACTGGTATCGGTTCAGATCCCGATACCAGACATACGCGGGCGGCGCAGCCGTCCTGGAGGAAGCGGGAATTGCCATGAAGCAGTTATTGTAGTGCGCGGCGGCGTTGCGGGATGGCCGCTCGCGCACCGGCGCCAGCCGCGACTATGCTTGGCTTGCTTTACTTGTCGAATGTGACTTCCGATTCGGCGGTGAACTTGCGGTAGTTTCGAAAATCGATTTCGTTCTTCATGCAGCTCCCTGTGCCGCTCATGCAGGCGAGGTTGGCGCTCTTGACGGGTAGCAGGTAGTTGCCGCTGCCGATGCGAACGAAACCGTAATCGATGCTGGACTCGGCCTTGTCGTAGGTGAAGCCGGCCGGAAATGAATTGGTGCGCATCTCCAGCCGCAGTACGCGGCGGCTCTCCTTATCGATCCACACGGTGCCGCTGTAATCGGGCTTTTCGGAGCGGCCATCCTGGTTGACGATGACCCAGTGCGAATTGGCCTTGCGCACACTGAAATCGTACCGGTAGGCGGCCCTCCCCACCATCGTGTCCTCGCCGGCGCGGACGAACGCCGCGTCGGTTTCGGGCGAAAGCAGATCCCGCAGCGTGGTCACGAACTCGCCGGTCGACCAGGCGCCGGTTTTCTCCGCCGGATTCGGAGATCTCCTTCCATCGACCAGGATGTTGCGATACTCCTCCTGGTCGTTGACGCAGACCACGTCCGCGCTTACCACGCTGTCGGCCTGCCACTGTGTCCCATTCGAGAAGCTGCGGTATCGAGTCGTCACCTGGTGGACCGTGAAGTTGGGAATCTCTTCCATGAAAGCCTCGGCGGCGCGGCGCGCGGCCGCGACCACTTCGTCGGCCGTGTTGATTCCTCCGCTAGAGCCACGGGGCGGGATCGTGGCGCCTTCGTCTCGCTCCGCATCGGGGTGGCGCGGAGAAGTGGCGCCCGCTTCCGGCGCTGGTTCCGCTGGCGCGCCCGCACTTTCGCCGGCACTTGGGGCGCTCATGGTCCCGGCCGGCCGCATATCGGCCTCGACCGGAGTTTGCGCCGAATCGTGATCGAACGGACGATCCGCGGCGGTGCGCTCGGCCTCCGTGCCGGGCCGGATCAGCACCACGCGCAAGGCTGTTTCCGGATCGATCTTGTTCGCTTCGACTTCAAGCTGATCGCCTGGTTTGAGCAGGGAATCTCTGACTGGTTCGCCGGCCTTATTCCTAAACTCGGTCTTGACCAGCATGCGGAACCGCAACAGGCGCTGCTTGGGGGTTTCCAGAAACAGGTCCTTTTCGCGAAGCTGGCGCAGCGTGCCAGTGGCTCCTATCAGGGCTACGGTGGCGGTGTCGCCGCCCTGTTTCGAGTTGTCCTTGGAACCGCGCTTGGGAAGCTGGAGTGGCGGCACGGCGACCGGGATGCCGCCGGGAAGCTGCATGGGCACGGTGCCTGGCGGGTACTGGCCGGTTGGATAGGGCGGGTATTGCCCGGGAGGATACTGACCTGGGGGATACTGACTCGGAGGATATTGACCCGGATACGTCTGGCAGACTCCGATGGGCGACGCCATCAGCAGGGTGAGCAGCGCTAAGCTGGCGTGGCTCCAGGTGCGGTCCAAGGCCACCGTCACACCTCTTTCTGAATTGTGATGCTTAGGTGAGGACGCACGGACGGTTGAGTTCGTTGCGTCAACCGAAGTAGTGCTAAACGCAGGAGAAGGTCAAACCCGCCCGCGGTCGGTTCCAGTGTTTCGTTCGGGAGTTTGGTCCGAAACCGGATCTGGAGGCGGCAACAATTCCCCCACTGCGCTGCGCAGACGCCGCTCGCAGGTCTGCCACTCGCCATCGTTACATTGCGACTTCGGGCAGTCGAATTCGCAGAGCGCAATTTCGGCCGGAACATCCTCGACGACTTGCCGGCGCAGCCATCCCCAAACGGAGCGAACCAAGTTCATCTTTCCCCCCAGGTTAACAACCTTGTGTACATTTTAGCACAGTCACCGGCTATCTTCGCCGGCTCTTCGTTCGCTCCAGACAAACGACGTCCACGCTCTGCACCACGCGATCGCCCCGGCTGGTGGGCCGACGGAATGGAGCGCGACATGTGTGGAGTGGTCTGGCGCATTCGTGCCTGAGGCCGTCCTGTAGGAACGGCAGGAGACCCAGCGGGTAGGCCGCCAACGCCAGGATACCGGCGGCGGCTTGAGGACGGCGATGGCGCTTAGTCTAGGTAACGCGGCACCGCGGGCCACCTTTCAATTCGGGATTGGACTTGAGCATTTCGCGCACAAGTCCAAAGTCGCCATCGCTGGAATATACGTACCGCTCTGCATTCATCACCTGAATTGAATTGCGATGTATTACATTTTCTGAAACCAGAGGAAGAGGACCCACGCCGTCCAGGGCTCTGATGAACTCGCCGAGGAATGCCGGAATGGCGAGACTCCCCGCTCGCGCCTGGCTTTCCCTAAGCCGCATTCCGCTAACCCCGCCTGCCGCCATAAACCACCCGCAGCACGCTGCGCACGTATTGCTCATCGGTAAGGCCCTCACGAGCGGCCTCGGGGAATTCGACCAGCGATTGGAAATACGCGGCCAGTTCCTGGAACAGTTCAATGCGCGCTAGTGGCTCGTAGCCATCGCGCCGCGACACGGCCCGCACGGCGATGCTGACCGACTCTGGAGTCGCCAGGCTGCGGAGCCTCGCGGCCAAGTGCGGCCAGGCGAGCAGCGAATTGTACTTGGCAGGCGCCATCTGTTCCAGGTCGACGGCGTGCGCACTGCGCTCGCGAGCCACGATGGTGCCGGCCGCCAGGTCGCCCAACCGCTGGCAATTCCGGCTGCAGAAACTGGCGACCCCGCCCACCAGATAGACTAGGGGGAGCATATCCACCAATCGAAGCAGGTTCCGCAGAACCACCTGCGAAAGCTGCAGGCGCAAGCCCTGGGCATCCACCACGCGCAGGCCCATCACCCGCTTGCCGAGAGTCTGTCCGTGCCATCGCCACTCCAGCACGATCCCATATCCGATCGAGACGGCGAAATAGAGAATCACCGAAATCGCCGTGGCCCAATCCTGGCTCATGTGGCCCAGCAATTCGCAGGCCTTGCCGGCGGCTTTCGTGAGCACGCCGATCGCCGCCACGTCCACCATCCAGGCCAGTGAGCGCGTCACCGGCGACGCAAGATCGAAAGAGAACTCCATGCCCTCGGGCGTTTCGATGGTCAGCGAAGTGGCGCGCCGGTTGCTCATTCGCGTCCAGCCCAGCCCAGGAATAGCGACAGCGCCGCCAATTCGCACAGCCCGAAAGCGATCTTCAGGCCGTAGGGAATCACCGGCTGGTGATACTGAGAGACGAACGCTTCCACCGTACCGGCCCAGATCAGCAGCACGCCCGCGCCCGAGACGATAGCCACCAAGTCCGCCGCCACGGCTCGCAGCCTGACCACACGCGGCGTGCGGTCGCCCCATCCGATCAGCGCGCCAGCCAGGATGAAGCCCGCCTGCCCGCCCAGCAAAATGGCGGGGATCTCGATGGACCCGTGCGGCAGCAGCCAGCCAGCCAGAAAGACGCCCTGCCCTCCCACGATGTAATCGGTCGCCACCGCGCCCAGGATCACACCGTTATAGAACAGCAGGATCAGCGTTCCCACGCCGAACGTCACGCCCATCGCCAGGGCCAGGATGGTCACCTGGGTATTGTGCGTCATCAGTTGCGCCGCGAAAGAAGCCTTGACGCCCTTGAGGCGGTCCTGCCTGGCGTTTTCTTCCTGTTTGACGCGCTCGGAGGGAGACTCCTGCAGGCCGGCGAACGGCATCAGAATCGCCTTGTTCCGCGGGTCCACGTGCAGCGCGAACCAGCCGAAGGCGCACCCCAACAAGGTGACCGCGACGGCCAGCCGGAACGCTCCCAGGTGTCGCTGGAAAGCCCGCGGAAACGCTACTGCCGCGCTCTTCCAGCGAATCTTGCTGGGCGCGCGTGTTTCGTGGATGACCGAGTACGCACGCGATACGAGCGATTCCAGGAAGGCCCGCAACCGCGGTTCGGTCGAGAAAGTGTCCAACCGCGAGAGGTCGGAGGAGGAGCGCTCATAAAGGTAGTGGAGACGTTCGATCTCGGCCAGCGGCAGGCGCCGCTCCGGCTCGGCTTCCAGCTTCGCCAGCGCGGCGTGCAACTCGTCCCAATAGGCCCGTTCCGCCGCCACGAAGCGGGGAAGATCGATGATCATAGAATCTGTCTCCGCTTTACATCCAAGTAACCGGCGGTGACCTGCATTTTGATACGCTCGGGATCGACGACCGTCAGTTTCACTCCTCGGTTCTGCAGCGCGATTTCGAGCCCGCGCATCCGGTTCCACAGCATCTGGCCGGCCAGGCCGGAATACAGCGCGTCCAGGTCGCGGACCTCCTCACCGGTATACAGCGGATGCAGCGCGGCGGTACGCCGGACGTTGACCAGCACCAGGTGGCGCCGCGCCAGCAGCGGAATGTCGCGCTCGAAGCCTTCGGCCAGCAGCGCGTCGTCGAGCGAGGTGAAGAAGACCAGCAGCGAGCGGCGCCGCAGGTTGAGTTGCAGACTGGTGAAGACGTCGCGGAAATCCGGGCTCACGCGCTGGGCGTGCAAGTTGTAAATGGTCTCGCGGCACAGCCGGAAATGGTCCATGCCGCTGCGTGCCCTCACGAATTTGTGGGTGCGGTCGCTAAATGTGACCAGTCCGAAACGGTCGCCCTGCTTTTCCGCCACCAGCGCCAGGTGCAGGGCAGCGTCGACGAAGGATTCGAGGATCCCCTCGCGCGCAGAAAGCCGCGACGAATCGAGAATCGCGTAGACTTCCTGGGCGTGTTCCACGCGGTACAACTTCACCGCGGGGAAACCTCTCTTGGCGGTAGCCTTCCAGTGGATGTCTTCAAAACTGTCGCCCGGCAGGTAATGGCGCAGGTTTTCGAATTCCCTGCCTTTCCCTACCTGGCGCCGCACGCGCATGCCGAGGTTGGCGGTATTCAGGAACAGCGCGGCGGTTGCGCGATCGCGCAGGTTCGGATAGACGCGGAAGGAAAACTCCAGCGGCCGCGGTTGGCGGGCTAGCCACAGCCCGAGCGGCGAGCCCGCTTCCAGGTACAATTCGCGCAGCGCATGGTCGCCGCGGGCGCGTCCCGTGCACGGCCACTCCACTCTCGACGCACCATGCGGAGCGGCCAAGTCCATCACCGGCGTTTCGGTCTCCATGCCCGGCGGAAGGTTGACGCCCAGGCGGAGGGCGCAGGACGCTGCGCCGCGATTCTCGATGGTGACCGGAAGATCCCCCGTCACATCTTTGGTGAGGCGGATGAACGGCGGAGTGTTCACGGACACTCCGTCAATGCGCCGCAGGGCCGCGGCTGCGTCGAAGATGGCCGCCGCGGTACACACGATCAACCCCGCCGCGCAGGCCGTTGTCAGATTGGGAAACATCCCGCCCAGCGAGGCCAGCGGCAGCGCCACGAGCGCTGAAACCAGCAGCAGGCGTGGAGCGGGAACTAGCATAAGGCGCTGTCTTGTACCGACGGTTGGGAACCTGCCACTGCGCGACAGGAAAGCTCCGGGGCCTTGGATTCCGATACGACGCCTTCAGCCCGGAGGGCGTAAGACAGTAGCCCACGGCGTGAGCCGTGAGGAAACCCGATGGCCCTTCCCAGCCCCGGAACGGGGCGGAACAGCGCTCGCGGAAGCGTCTTACGCCCCGTTCTGGGGCTATACTCAATGCTGTCTTTGCCCGACGGCTTTCGCAGTGGGCTACTATCTTTCGCTCCTCCGGAGCTTGATTCGCACACGGCGCCGGAACGTGAGATCGAGTTATGTGTCGTGCACCCGCTACCTGCCAGGCATACGCCCACTGGCGGGTTATCAACCCGCCGCAGGATGTCATCCTGCCCCACATACTTCATCGCGGCACCGGCACTTCATGCAGGATGCGGTCCAGCACCTCGGTGGCACGGACGCCTTCCAGCTCCGATTCGGGACGCAGCAGCAGACGGTGTTCCAGCACCGGCAGCGCCACCGCGCGTATGTCGTCCGGACTGACGAAGTCGCGCGCTGCAAGCGCCGCCCAGGCCCGCGCTGCGCGCAACAAGGCCTGCGAGGCGCGGGGGCCGGCGCCCACCAGGATGGCATCGTCTGTGCGGGTCCGGCGCACCACCTGCACCGCGTAGTCCACCAGTTGGTCGCTCACCTGCACTGTCTCCAACACTTTGCGCAGGCCGGCCAGATCGGCTTCGGCCAGGCATGGCGTCACATCGCCTCGCAGCAGCACAGCCTCCGGAGCTTCCCCGCCCAGCGACCGGCGGCCCAGCGAGAGTTCGTCTTCGTTCACCGGCCAGCCCATGTTGATCTTGAGCATGAAGCGGTCCTTCTGCGCCTCCGGCAGCGGATAGGTGCCCTCGCTCTCGATGGGGTTCTGGGTGGCGAAGACGGTGAAATTCGGCGACAGCCGGTAGCTCTCGCGGTCGATCGTGACGGTGCGCTCCTGCATGGCTTCGAGCAGCGCCGACTGCGTCTTGGCGGGCGCGCGGTTGATTTCGTCGGCCAGCAGAAATGTAGTGAACAGCGGACCTTTCACCAGCGAGAACTCGTTGCGCTGCAGATTGAAGATGTTGGTCCCGGTGATATCGGCCGGCATCAAGTCCGGGGTGAACTGGATGCGCTTGAATTCCGAGCCGAGCACCGCCGCCAGAGTGCGCGCGAGCAGCGTCTTCCCCAATCCGGGAACACCTTCGATGAGCGCGTGCTGGTTGCACAGCACCGCCACCAGGGAATAACGGATGGCTTCCTCCTGGCCGATCATGACCTTACGGATACCGGCAATCGCCGTCTCCATGACGGATTGAAACTGTTCGAAGTTCAAAGTTCTCCTTTCGCGTG
>CAZFOP010000152.1:0-8176 GCA_964520085.1 uncultured Solibacteraceae bacterium
CCCCGCGCTCCCCATGCCGACCTGTTCCAGTTGAACCGCTGCCGACCCGTTTTGGGAGGTGGCCGAGTAAGCCGATGCCTGGGCGAACTGCGTGATGGTGGCATTGCCGGCGGCGTCGTACGGATTCCAACTGATATTCATGTCCGACGCCCCGTCCGTCAGGCCGGGGATCGTGAAGGCGATCGGGCTTCCACTGGCCGGAGAAGTGAGGTCACCGCTGCTGTTGAAGGTCAGCGTGCCACTGGCACCGGAGATATCAAATGGCGTCCCCGCTGTGCCTCCGCCGATGTCCGCGCCCGGTATCGTCACCTGATAGGTCCAACTGTTGCTGCTGGTATTCTCGAAGTTGAGCGTCAGAGTATGAGCATCGCCCAGGCTGTCATACGCGGTGATCGGCATGGAGAAGTCCGAAGTCGCGCCCGCCGTCGACGACGAATTCAGGTTTAAGTTCGCACCAATGTCGGTCGTGGCCATGGGTGGCTTGAGCGTCCCCACCGGAACCACAATGTTACCGATCGGCCCATTCGTGTCCACCTGGCCTGTGGTGGGGTCAACCGTCGTCCAGCCCTGCACGTAGTCGCCCGTGGCCGTGGTCAAGTTTCCGGATGCATCGGTCTGGAAGTTTCCCGCGCGAGTGTAAAGCGTGTTGCCCGCGCTGTTAGTGACGACAAAAAAGCCGTTGCCCTGGATGGCCGCATCGAGCAGCCCGCCCGATGTCTGGATTGCGCCCTGCTGGCTATACTGGGCCTCGGTGATGGGCTGCGCCACACCGAAGCCGACCTGGGTCACTCCAAGGCCCGCTCCCAGCGATTGCGTTACCAGGTCGCTGAAACACAGCTCGGTGGCTTTGTAGCCCGGCGTGCTCAGATTCGCCAGGTTGTTGCCGACCACGTCGATCGCGGTGGAATCGGCGTTGAGCGCGGAAAGGGCGGTGGAAAAGGAAGTCGACATTGGATCACCTCTTACGAATTCGTCGTGGCGCCGCTGGTGCCGGTTCCGGCGCTTGTGCCGCTACTACCCACCAGGCTATTGAGGTCCTGGAGGATGGAGGAAACATCCGAACCCGTGCTGATGGACTGATCCAGTTGCTGGAACTCGGCCAACTGAGTCACAAAAGTGGTTCCGTCCACCGGGTTGAGCGGGTCCTGGTATTTGAGTTGCGCAACCAGAAGCTGCAGGAACATGTCCTGGCTGGAGGCGGCTGTAGCGCTGGAACTCGCGGCCGTGCCGCTGGCCGAGGACGACGAGGTAGTGCTGCCCGTGGGTGCCATGCGATTCTCCTTATGTTTCTTGTGACGGCGGCGCCGTGTTAGCCACCTCGTTGGCAATCAAAGCGTTGATCTGCGATTGCGAGAAGCCGAAGGTGTAGAACGACGCCACCATGCCGGGGTTGATGACCGCGCCGTTGGGCATCTGGACACCGTAGAGCGGCTGCTGCCCTGCGAACATGGAGCCTACCGACTGGCTGATGCCGTTTTCGAGGATCACCGTTCCGCCAATCATCTTCGCCACAGTTTGCGCGGTGCTTTCGGTGGCGAAATAGTATGGGTTGTAGTTGACGGTGTAGCCGCCGGGACCGATTGCGGTGGGGTCGGTGATCCACACGTTCGGTCCGAAGACCGATTCCGCCGTGGGCGGAGTAGCGGCGGCGGCGGCGCTCGCGGCGCTCGCCGCGGCACTCGCGTTGGCAGCTTCCGTGGCAGCCATCGGATCCGCGGGGTTATAGGAACTGCCGCCAAACAGCAATTCGAAATCGGAGAGGCCGCTGCCGGAACCCGTCGTGGTGGAGGTGGACGTGCACGTGCTTGCGCCATCTTTTGCGGTGGTCGTTGAGCTGCCCGCGGTGGAACGTTTGCCAGCCGCTATGACGACGGCCGCCGCCGGCCGGTCCACCGACGCGCCGTTCGCCAGTAACGAATCGAAACTTGCAGCGGCCCGAGTCGTCCGGTTGGCTATGGTTGCCTGCGTGGCCGGCTGTCCGGCTGGTAGGTTGTTCGCCGCCGTTCGGCGTTCGGATATTTCCGTGACCGCCGGCGAGGGGCTTGCTATGTGAGTGACGTGTAAAGCCATGAGAACTCCTTGGATTCGGGTTGGGGATGATTCTGCCGCTTTTCCGGCGGCTGGCCATCCCGTGGGTCGCGCCCGCCGCCGTCCCGCCGCGACTGGTCTTGGGACAATTGGGAACTGGCGCTCGAAACGGACTCCGCCAGCCGGATGCGCCCGGACGTAGCCGCCGGGGCGTCGTGCCAGGTTTCCGCCCGCAAGCCGGTTTGCTCCAGGCGCGCCGTGAGCGCGGGCAGGTCGTCTCGTAAAGAACCGGCCAGATGGCTGTCGGGCGTGCGTACGTCCACCTGGACCGTGCCCGCGCGCTCCACCAGCCGCACATTGACCCGAGCTTCGGCATCACGCAACTCGAGCCGGATTTCCCGCGCCGCACCGCTTGCTGTAGTCTGTGGTTCAGCAGCGGGCTCGGCCGCGCTGGCGGCGGAGTGGCTTTCCGGAGATGACGCAGCGCCGTGGCTCTGGCTGGTGCCGTGCGACGCTGCCCCCGCATCTGCGCTTGAGGAGACCGGTGCGGCCGGCAATAGAGTTTGAGCGGTGCCGCCAGCTTGTCCGGTCTGGACCGCAACCGCGAGGCCGAAATCCGGATCGCGGCTGGCGGGGGCGCCGGATCGGCCGCCGCTCAAGCCAATGCTGCTTCCTACCGAGGGCTTGTCGCCGGCGGAGGCGTCGCCGGCTTCCTGCGGCGATTGGCTGGCAGGCTGAGGATTGGAAGCGGGCACCGGAACCAACAGCGCCTGGAACGCCAGGCTTCCCTCTTCCGCAAAGCCCTCGCCACCAATCCGGTCGGCGTCCCCCGCGGCCACTGCGGCGTCGCCCGGTTCGAGCGCCTCGCCATCCAGCTCCGAGATCCGGCCGTCGCTCCTTGCGACCAGCCGCGCGAATAGGCTCGCGGCGGTGTCTGCTAGGTTAGTTGTGACGTTCGATGCCCGCGCGGTCTCAGCCGGGTCCGCCGTACGCCGCTCCGGCGGAGAGGTCTCCGCTATGTTCTGGGCCGGTAAGGCCGGTCTCGGACTGGTCGCGCGCATCCGGTCATTCGGCGGCGCGGCGGCCGGCGAACCGGACGCTTGCGCCCGACTGCTGGAACCAGCATCCACCGGCACTCGGCCGGCGAGTCGAGCGGCGGAGCCCCCGGTCGCGCCGAGCATCGCGCTGGGGACTGTCTGCGCGCTGATCGGCTTCGACGCCTGCTCCGCTGCGGCAGCGGTGGCCGATCGAGTCGCTGGAGCTAACCCGGTGGGCTGGTTGGCCAGAGCCTCGGCAGAGTTCGCGGCGGGGTTCGACGGTCGTTCGCCACAGGCCCACAGCAGGCTGGCATCCATGCATGTCGGCCCAAGATTGCCTGCGGTGCTGCCAGTGGCCGCGAGCTGGCTCGTCGGAACCGGGGCCGACGCCACTTCCGCATCCGAACCGCCCAATGCGGCCAAGAAATGGTCTGCCGCACCATCGCCACCGGTGCCGCCCGCTTCGGAAGATGGGCCTCCCGAAGCCGTCATGAAGGCCAACTCGCCGCTCCGGGGTAGCCATGGGTACTGTGTTCCACCACTGGCCGATTCGAGTGTCACCCGATTCTGGTCCGGCCCCGATGCGGAGGCTCCGGCTGCTATCCGGTTCTTCCCGCCAGCCGTCTTCTTGGATGCGCCAGCGGGGGGAGCGGCAGTTGCTTTCGATCCCGATACGGTTCTCGCTGAGGAGGACATCTGATCGTCATTCCCGGAATCCACCATCTGGCCGAACAGGTTTGGGAACGGCCCCGTCTGGGTCGCAAAGGCGGAGCTGGGAGTTCTTGACAGTGTCGAACTCGGCGGCGCGACGAATGCGGATTCCGTTCCGGTGGAGGTGGCCCGCGACGCTGCGACGCTCATGCCGCCCGAAAATGCAACCGCTGGGCCAAAGTGCTGCGAGCGCGTTTTCAACGGATTGCGGCGAAGGCGTGCGGCAAGTAAATGCCGCACGGCGCCACGGCGGCAAAGAACCGCCGCGTCAACAGATATCCCGCACCTTTCTCATCGACCAATGCTGCGGCGTTTTCAGAGAGCTTCCGCTGTGGACGCGCTTGGCCCGCTACGTGCAGTTGTCAATGCCGCCATGGATCCCATGACCGCAATGGCGGCCAGCGGCCTCCGCTCCCGCATGGAATCGCTCGACCTGCTGGCCAATAACGTGGCGAACGCTTCCACCGGCGGATATAAGGCCGACCGCGAGTTCTACAGCCTCTACGCGTCGCCCGAGGCTGAGGATGCGTACCAGACCGCCACCATGCCGGTGATCGAGCGGCCTTGGATCGATCTCGCGCAGGGCGCGATGCAGTCCACCGGTAACTCGCTCGACCTGGCGCTTTCCGGCAAGGGCTTTTTCTCAGTCCAGTCGCCGGGCGGGCCGCTCTATACCCGCAACGGCAGTTTTCATCTGGCGGCCGACGGCACACTGGCTACCGCCGATGGCTATCCGGTAAGCGGCGCCGACGGCGCCGTCCTGCGGCTCCAGACTTCGGGGAAGATCGAGGTTTCCCGCGATGGCACGTTGAGCCAAAACGGACAGACTGTCGGCCAACTGCAAGTTGTCGATTTTCCGGGGGCTGCGGGACTGGCCAAGCAGGGCAATAACTATTTCCGCTCGGCCGGTGCATCTCCCCTCCCCGCGGCGGACGCCGGAACCACCGTCGAGCAAGGCAAGATCGAAGCGTCCAACACCGGCAGTGCGGAATCGGCGGTGCGGTTGATTAACATCATGCGGCAGTTTGAGATGCTGCAAAAAGCCGCCTCCACGGCGCTCGACATGAGCAAGCAGGCGGTGGAACAGGTGGCCAAGGTATGACGAACGCGGGCATCGGCGCAACCGGGGTTGAAAAGGCCAGGAGAAGCAAATGATTCGAGCATTATACAGCGCGGCCAGCGGCATGGCGGCACAGGAGATGAATGTCGATAACATCGCCAATAATCTATCCAACGCCAACACGGTGGGGTACAAGGCGCGGCGCGCCCAGTTTCAGGATCTGATGTACCAGAGCGTGCTGCAGCCCGGTGCGTCGTCGGGCCAACAGACGCTGCTTCCGGCGGGACTGCAGCTCGGGCTCGGCACGCGCCCCACATCGAATGAAATCATCTTCACCGAAGGGGCCTTTTCCGAGACCGACAACCCGCTCGATCTGGCGATCCAGGGCGGCGGTTTCTTCCAAATCATGCAGCCGAACGGCGAATTGGCCTACACCCGCAACGGGCAGTTCCAACTGGATAAGAACGGCAATATCGTCAACTCCGAAGGATACGCGCTGCAACCCCAAATCACCATACCGGCCGCCGCTCAAAACCTGACCATCGGTGCTGACGGCACGGTCAGCTATGGCCTGCCGAACCAGACGGCCACCCAACAGGCCGGGCAGATTCAACTGGCCAATTTTCAGAATCCGGCCGGGTTGAACAGCCTGGGCAACGGACTGTACACACCCACCGACGCTTCCGGGGACGCTACCGTCGGATTGCCCGGCGGACCGGAGGGGATGGGCTCGCTGTTGCAGGGTTACGTCGAGCAGTCCAACACTTCGATCGTGAACGAGTTCATTAACCTGATTCAGGCACAGCGCGGCTATGAGGCCAACTCGAAAGTGGTCACCGCCGCCGACCAGATGTACCAGCAGGTGAACAACCTCACCCGATGATTGCCGCACTCACACTCGCCGCATGCCTGGCCCTGAGCCCCGGCTCCTCGCAGATTCTGGCGCGCGACCTGGCGCCGGCGTGGCCCGCCTTGCGCACGCTCGAGCCGGACACGCCTCTAGCGCCGGCCCCCATGCCGGGGGTGGCGCGTGTGTTTCGTCCTTTGGAACTGCGCCAACTGGCGGTGCGCTGGCATCTCGGCCAGGCGCCCGGCAGCGAGCTTTGCGTGGCGCGGCCGGTGAAGACTCTCGACGCGGGGCGCCTGCTCAATGCCATGCGCCGGTCTCGGCCCGTGGCGGCCATAGAGATCCTGGATTTCAGCCGCCAGCCGGCGCCCGAAGGCCCGCTCGACTTTCCCCGGTCCGCGTTGCGGCCCGAGGCCGGCGCAGCGCTCTGGAACGGCTGGATCGCGTATGCCGAGAATAGCCGCTTCCACATTTGGGCGCGGGTTCGCATCACGGAAAGCGTTTCACGCGTGGTGGCTGCCGCGGACTTACAGCCAGGGCGGCCGGTGACGGCCTCGCAGGTTACTGCCGTTACGCGGAAAGAATTCCCAGCCGAGGAGCCGTACGCTCAATCGCTCGCCGAAGTCGTCGGCCGTTGGCCCCGCCGCCCCATCCCGGCGGGCGCCGCCGTGCGCACCGATCAACTCACCGAACCCAAGGTCGTCCTGGTGGGCGACACGGTGGAAGTGGAAGTGCGCAATGGCGGAGCCCTGCTCAAATTGGAAGGCGCGGCGGAAACTGCGGGCGCCGTGGGCGATGCCGTCAGCGTGCGAAACCCATCGTCGCGACAACTCATTCGTGCGCGCGTCCTGGGGCCGGGCAAAGTTACGGTCGATCCCGGACCGCGCGCGATCCTCCACCGCCAAACGAACAAGGAGCCTTCACCATGAGATCGATCCTCGCCGCAGCGCTCGCCGTCGCCCTGTGCGGCGCCGCGCCGGTGTGGGCGAAAAACAAAAAGCCGACAACGGGGGGCGCCAACCCCCTCAACCGGTACGTGGCGGAGTCCGAGGCACGCTCCGCAGTAGCACCTCCCTCCTCGCCCGGCTCCATCTGGCAGGCAGGCTCGCGGCTGGCCGATGCGGCGCGCGATGTGCGGGCCAGCCAGGTCGACGATGTGCTGACCATCGTGGTGGCGGAGCAGGCGTCGGCGGTGGCGACCGGCGTCACCAAGACGTCGCGCGCCTCCAGCGCGGTCAACTCCGTCAACAGCCTGGCGGGAATCAACCCACCCGGCGGGTCGCTGGTGAACCTGGCCAACATGTCCGGCTCGTCGCAACTGTCGGGACAGGGCACAACCAGCCGCACTACCACCCTGACCACCACGCTCACGGCGCGCGTGACCCATGTGCTGCCGAACGGTGGCCTTGTGGTCGAAGCTTCCAAGGAAATCCAGGTCAATTCCGAGCACCAGCTCATCAGCGTGCGCGGAGTGGTCCGCCCGGCCGATATCGATGCCACCAACAGCGTGCTGTCCTCGCGTCTGGCACAGCTCGAGGTCCACATCGACGGTAAGGGCGTGGTGGGCGATGCCATTCGCCGGCCCAACTTCCTGTACCGGCTAATGCTCTGGTTGCTGCCATTCTAATGAGAAGCAACGTCTGTAGTTTCGTTTGGATGGCGTGCTTGGTGGCGACCAGCGTCGCGAACGCGGCGCGCCTGAAGGATCTGGTCACGATTGAAGGCGTGCGCGAGAACCAACTGATCGGATACGGTGTAGTGGTCGGCCTTGCAGGCACCGGAGACACACAACAGACGACGTTCTCCAACCAGAGCCTGACCAATATCCTGGAGCGTATGGGCGTAGCGGTCTCGCCCACCGCCATTCGCGTCAAGAACACGGCCGCCGTGATGGTGACCGCCACGTTGCCGGCGTTTGCCCAACCCGGAATGAAGATCGATATCACCGCCGGGGCCATTGGCGATGCGCTCAACCTGCAAGGCGGGATTCTGGTTTTGACCTCGCTGCGCGGCGCCGATGGCCAGGTTTACGCGGTGGCGCAAGGTCCCGTGATCACGGGCGGATTCGCCGCCGGCCGCGGCGGTTCGTCGCAGACCGTCAATCATCCCACGGTCGGCCGCGGCCCGAACGGCGCCATTGTCGAGCGCCCGGCGCCGTCCATCGAGCCCAAGTCGATGGTACACCTGCAACTCCGTCAGTACGATTACACCACCTCGGCTCGCATCGCCGAGGCCATCAACAAGAGGTTCGCCGCCGCCGCGGCGCCGGCCCGCACCGAGAATGCCGGCCTGGTCGCGGTGACGATTCCTGCCGAGTTCGCGGCGCGCTCGACCGAGTTCCTCGCCGAATTGGAAAACCTGTCCGTCGAGGCCGATCTCCCGGCGCGGGTGGTGATCAATGAACGCACAGGCACCATCGTACTCGGCAAGGACGTGCGGATCGCTCCGGTGGCGATTCTGCACGGCAAGCTGAGCGTCGAAATCCAGACCAGC
>CAZFOP010000153.1:0-8168 GCA_964520085.1 uncultured Solibacteraceae bacterium
GTTCTACGGCCAGTCGCGCGTGAAGCCGGAAGTGGCCGCGCACGTACACGAATCGCCGGCGGTGATGACTTGGCCGCTGATCGCATTGGCCGCGGGCAGCGTGCTCGGCGGCTGGCTGGGTGTGCCCAAACTGTGGACGGTTTTTGGCGAAGGCTTCCGCGCGTTTCCGCGCTGGCTCGAGCCGATGTTCGCGCTCAGCGGCCCCGAGAGCGAGCATCCCGCATCCACCGAATGGTCTCTGATGATCCTTTCCGTGGCCGTCGCGGCGGGCGGAATCTCGCTGGCCTATTATCTTTACTCGAAGCGTCCGGACATTCCGGATCGCATCCTGGCGCGCTTCAAGCCGCTGCACACCGTTCTCTATAACAAGTGGTACGTGGACGAAATCTACGATTTTCTGTTCGTCAATGGATTGTGCAAGGGCGGCGGCAGCGCCATGGGGGAATTCGACCGCAAGGTTGTCGATGGCGGCGTCAACGGCGCGGGCTGGCTGACGCGCGCGAGCGCCACGCTCTCCATGTGGTGGGATACCTGGATCGTCGATGGCGCGGTGCGCTTCACTTCGTTTTCCGTCAAGCTACTGTCTTACCCGGCGTGCCTGATCGAGAGCGGCCGAGTGCAGACTTACGCCTTGTTCGTAGTGGTTGGGTTACTGACATTTCTGGGGTACTACATCGCGAGGTAACCTATGGACCAGCACATCCTCAGCATCATTCTACTGACTCCGCTGGCCGGCCTCGCGGTGTTGCTTCTCATTCCGGCTGCGCAGAAGAATCTCATACGCGTTTGGGCCAACCTGATCAGCCTGGCTGGTTTTCTGGTCTCTCTGCCGCTGGTGTTCCGGTTTGACAAGAGTCTCGCCGGCTTTCAATTTGAGGAGCACTTCGACTGGATTCCGTCCTTAGGCGCGCACTATCACGTCGGCATGGACGGAATCAGCCTGCTGCTGGTGATGCTCACGACCCTGATGGGCTTCATCGCCACGCTGTGTTCCTGGTCGGCGGTGCAGGACCGCGTCAAGGGATATTACGCCATGTTCCTGCTCTTGCAGACTGGCATGATCGGCGTCTTTATCTCGCTCGATTTCTTCCTGTTCTACGTCTTCTGGGAACTGGTGCTGGTGCCGATGTACTTCATCATCGGTATCTGGGGCGGTCCGCGCAAGCTGTACGCCGCCATTAAGTTTTTCCTGTACACGCTGGCCGGCTCGGTGCTGATGCTGCTCGGCATTCTGACTCTCTACTTCCAGCACAACACGCAGTTCGGTTTCTACACGTTTGAGATCTCAGAGCTGATGAAACTCCACCTGTCGCTCAACTTGCAGCAATGGGTTTTCTGGGCTTTCTTCCTCGGCTTCGCGATCAAGGTTCCTATGTTCCCGTTCCACACCTGGCTGCCGGATGCGCACGTCGAGGCGCCCACGGCGGGCTCGGTGATCCTGGCCGCCGTCTTGCTGAAGATGGGCACTTACGGTTTCCTGCGTTTCTCTCTACCGCTGCTGCCCGGAGCGTCTGTCGATCAAACCATCGTGCAAGTTCTGGCGGTGCTCTCGATCATCGGCATCGTCTATGGCGCGCTGGTGAGCCTGATGCAGCAGGATTGGAAGAAACTGGTGGCGTACTCTTCGGTCAGCCACCTGGGCTTCTGCACGCTGGGGATTTTTTCGCTGAACCCGAACGGAATCGCCGGCAGCGTATTGCAGCAGATCAACCACGGCATTTCAACCGGCATGCTCTTCCTGGTGATCGGCGTCATTTACGAGCGGCGGCACACGCGCGAGATCAAGGAATACGGTGGTCTGGCGCACGTCATGCCGCGCTTCGCGATCATCTTCGCGATTGCCATGCTCAGTTCGGCGGGGCTGCCGCTGCTCAACGGATTCGTCGGCGAATTCACGATTTTGCAGGGCGCGTTCGAAGCCAACCGCATCTGGGCGGCGTTCGCGGTGAGCGGACTCATTCTTGGCGCCGCGTACCTGTTGTGGCTATACCAGCGCACCATGCTGGGCCAGATCACCAACGCAAAGAACCTGATCCTGCGCGATATGAATCTGCGCGAAGTGGCTGTGTTCCTGCCGCTGATCGCGTGGGCGATCTGGATCGGCGTTTATCCGAAACCGTTTTTCGACGTGCTGCGGCAGCCGGTGACGCAAATTGTCGAGCGGGTACGGCCAGGATATTTTGATGCCCAGCAGCAGGCCGGTTGGCAGGCGAAAGCGCCTGCCCCACTCGCCCGGCAAAGCGGGACCGACGATCCGCCTGTCAACCCGCCGGCCGGCCCGAATCCTTCAAAGTCCCTGACGGTCGCTGATCGGGATGGCATCCTGGCGAGCAATGGAGGTGCGCGGTGAACCCGTTCAGCCAGTTCTTCACATCCACCGACTACCTCACCATCATTCCGGCCGTGCAATTGGCGTTGTTCGGCTGCGCCATTCTGATCTTCGACGCCTTCGAGGATTTCCTGTTCGGCGGTCCGCAGTACCGGCGGCGGATGGTGCTCCTCGTCTTGGCGGCGGAAGTTTTCGCCGGCATGGGTTTGTGGAAGCAGCAACTGCACCTGGCGCCGGACGGCTCGATTCCCGGCTTCGGTGGATCGGTCACGGTGGATGGCTTCGCCATTTTTTTCAACTGGATCTTCCTAATCGCGGCGGTGATCGTCGCGATCGCGTCGTATAAGTACCTGGAAGTCGCTGGCGAACATCACGGCGCATATTACAGCCTGCTCCTGTTCGCGCAGTCGGGCATGTATTTCCTGGCCAGCGGCACCGACTTGATCACGCTGTTCATCGGCCTGGAGTTGATGGCGCTGTGCTTCTACGTGATGGTCGGCTTCCTGCGCACCGATAAGCGCTCGAACGAGGCGGCGATGAAGTATCTGCTGCTGGGCGCTTTTTCGACCGGCCTGCTGGTGTACGGCTTTTCGGTGATGTACGGCCTGACCGGATCCACCAAGCTGGCCGACATCGCGAACCGGCTTTCCGCGTTGTCCGCGTGGGACCCGATTGTGTTTCTGGCGATGACCACCACGGCCGCGGGACTGTTCTTCAAGATATCCGTGGTGCCCTTCCATATGTGGGCGCCCGATGCCTATGAAGGCGCGCCCACCACGGTGACGGCGTATCTCTCGGTGGCTTCAAAAGCCGCTTCCATCGCTTTCTTGTTGCGCATTTTCCTGGGCCCGCTGGCCGCCTCGCGGGCCGCCTGGGAGCCGCTGCTGGCGGTGGTTGCGGTGGCCACGCTCACCATCGGCAACCTGGCCGCCATCAACCAGACCAATATTAAGCGCCTGCTCGCCTACAGCTCGATTTCGCACGCCGGGTACATGCTGCTCGGCCTGGTGGCCGGCAATCAGACTGGCATCAACGGTATCGCGGTTTACGTGATGGTCTACACCTTCATGAACCTGGGTGCGTTCCTGGTGTTGATCTCGCTGCGGCGGAAGAACATCGTCGGCGAGAATCTGGACGATATCGCCGGCCTGATGCAAAAGAGCCCGGCGCACGCCGTGCTGATGCTGATCTTCCTGCTCTCGCTGGCCGGCATCCCGCCCACCGCCGGTTTCCTGGGCAAGTATTATATTTTCCTGGCGCTGATCCAGACCGGGCACTACGCGCTGGCCGTCATCGCCACGCTCTACGTCGCGGTGGCGATTTACTACTACTTCAAGATCGTGCGCAGCATGTTCACACGCGAGGAGATCGAAAAGGCGCCGTTGGCCACCAGCCTCGGGCTGCGCATGGCGCTGGCTGCGACTGGCTTCTTTACCCTGGCCATCGGCGTTTATCCGGAGCCATTTCTGAAGCTGGCGCAAACTTCGCTGTTGCGGTAAGGACGCTATGCAAGCAATCTTCTCCAATCCGTTGTTCATGCCGGTGGTGGTGACGCTGGCCATCGTCGGTCTGGTTCCGCTGATCGCCGGCTATTTGACGCTGGTCGAGCGGAAAGTGCTGGCCGATTTTCAGGTGCGCCTTGGGCCCATGCGCGTGGGGCCGCACGGCCTGCTGCAACCGATCGCCGACGCTTTGAAGCTTTTGCTCAAGGAAGACATCATTCCCACCGGCGCCGATCGCGGCATCTTCTGGTTCGCGCCGATGATTTCCACCGTCACCGGGCTAACGGCAATCGCCATGCTGCCGCTGGCGCGCACGATCTATGTGGCGGACGTGAATGTCGGTCTGCTGGTGATCTCGGCCACCTCCGCGGTGGGCGTGCTGGGTATCATCCTCGGCGGCTGGGCTTCCAACAGCCATTATTCGCTGATGGGCGCGCTGCGCAGCGCGGCGCAACTGGTGAGTTACGAAGTGGCGTTGTCGTTCGCGTTACTATCGGCGGTGATGGTGTCCGGCACGCTCAGCATGCAAGGCATCGTCCAGGCGCAATGGAAGCACGGCGTTTGGGGCGTATTCGCCAACTACGGCTTCATGATCGTGCCGTTCGTGGTCTACATCGTCTCCGCCACGGCGGAAACCAACCGTGCGCCGTTCGACCTGCCGGAAGCCGAATCGGAGCTGGTGGCGGGCTTCCACACCGAATACAGCGGCTTTCGTTGGGCGCTCTATTTTCTCGCCGAATACGCTAACCTGCTGGTGGTTGCCGGCGTGGCCGTGACGCTGTTCCTGGGCGGCTGGCTGCGGCCGTTCCCGAACGTTACGTGGCTCGAAATACCGTTCAACGCGGTGTTCCCGGTGGTGCTGTTCGTCGGCTCTGGCGCGCTTACGTTTCCGCTGGTGAAACGCCTGCCGTATCCATTGCATCGCATACTCCTCGTGCTGGTGGCGCTGACGCTGGTGGGGCTCGGCGGCCTGTTCGCCGTTCCGGTGGTAAACCATGCGGTGATCGGCTTGTTCTGGTTCCTGTTCAAGATTTCCTGCATCATTTATCTGCTGATCTGGTTTCGCGGCACTTTCCCGCGCTTTCGCTACGACCAGTTGATGAACATCGGCTGGAAGATCGCCATTCCGGTCGGTATGGCCGCCGTGATCGTCAACGCGGTGCTGGGAATGATCGGCCGGGCCGGCGCGTAGGACGGCGCGGCAGACTGGATGGAGTATGATTCACAATCGACGCCTGCGCGTGGCGGAACGAAGGGCGCGGACTCTCGACACAGCGCGCGGCGTGTTGCAGGCAATGGCGGACGGAATCCGTGACCCGTATGAGGGCTATCGTGACCTGTACGGGATATACCTCGGTTCCAGTGGGGCCGCCGAGGAATTGAAATCGCTCTTCCAGTTGCCGGGCATCTCGCCGGATGGGTTCATTCAGGTGGATGACAGCTTCCGCCGCACCGTGGTCGCCGCCGCTGTAGATTGGCTTCGAGAGAATCCAGCGCGGCCCGTGGTCTGATACGGGATGGGAACGCCCCCCAGGGAATCTGCTCGCTCGCGATTCCAGCGGTGTCATAGAATAAGGGTGACGGCGCAGTGTGTCGATGCGGTCGTCCGCAGGAGAATGGAGCCGTGACCGGAATCCAGTTTGTTACCGATGAGAAGGGCCACAAGGTGGGTGTGCTCATCGACCTCAAGAAACACGGGGCGGCCTGGAAAGACTTTGAGGACGGGCTGATTTCGGAGTCGCGCCGAAAGGAAAAGGGCATTCCCTACGAGCAATACCGCGCGACTCGTCTGAAACGCACACGCCCACGTGGCTAGGTACTCTCTCGTCGTCAAGCAGTCGGCGCAAAAGGAATTGGACGCGCTCGACGACGTGATGTTCGCTCGCGTTGACCGGAAGATTCTGACGCTAGCGGACGATCCCCGGCCCGCGGGATGTAAGAAGCTGAAGGGCTCCAGGGATCACTGGCGCGTTCGAGTGGGCGACTGGCGTGTCCTCTATATCATCGACGACGCGGAAGGCCTGGTCAGCGTCACGCGGATCGCGCACCGGCGAGAGGTATACGAGTAGCCAGCCGGTTAAGATAGAGAGTAGGGGCGTCGCGGGCTAATATCTGCCCCCGCCGCAAGGAACCGATTTGCACTCGCACGGTCACTCTCATTCACACAGCATGGACGCGGGCGGCGTTTTGCGCTGGTCGCTGGTGGCCACGCTGGTTTTCGTGACGGTGGAGGCGGTGGCCGGCATGCGAGCCCACTCGCTGGCGCTGGTTTCCGACGCAGGCCACAACTTCACCGACGCGCTAGCGCTCCTGCTGGCTTGGTTCGGCGTGTACTTCCAGTCCAAGCCGGCCGATGAGGTCAAGACGTACGGCTATCACCGCGCAGGCGTGCTGGCGGCATTCGTCAACGCGTTGACGCTGGTGGCGCTGTCGGTCTGGATCGTCTGGGAAAGCGTGGAGCGGCTGCGCCACCCGGCGCCGGTGAGCGAGTGGATCATGATGGCGGTGGCGGCGCTGGGCCTGCTGGTGAACGGCGGCGTGATGCTGGCGCTGCGGGCGAGTTCGCGGAACGATCTCAATGTGCGTAGCGCGTTCATCCACATGCTGGGCGACGCGCTCGGCTCGATTGCCATCGTGATTGGCGCCGCGGCCATACGCTTCACAGGCTGGCGGCAGATCGATCCGGGGCTTTCGATTCTGATTGCGGTGCTGATCGTATGGACGGCGTGGGGGATCATTCGCGAGGCGCTGAACATCTTGCTGGAGGGTCTGCCGCGCGGGCTGAGCCTGAGTGGCGTGATCGCGACCATGCGGGACGTGGAAGGCGTGCTGGATGTTCATGATCTGCACATCTGGAGCCTCGGCTCGAGCACGCGCGCGTTGAGCTGCCACGTGACGATCGCCGATATCCCGGCGTCGGCCAGCGATATCGTGCTGCGCCGGCTGAACCAGGTGTTGGCCGAACGGTTCCACATCTTCCATAGCACGGTGCAGTTCGAGCATGCCACCTGCGCCATCTCC
This sequence comes from uncultured Solibacteraceae bacterium, assembly GCA_964520085.1. Classification (GTDB taxonomy): domain Bacteria; phylum Acidobacteriota; class Terriglobia; order Bryobacterales; family Bryobacteraceae; genus Bog-375. Next base: position 6,853 of record CAZFOP010000153.1, read on the forward strand.
GAAAACGGCTGCGCGATACCCGTGTCCGCGGAAGGACACGAAGGGCACGCGCACTGAGAAGCGGCACTGGCCCCGCTGCGTGTGGCCAAGTCGCAGATTCCAGTCATTCGAACGCCGGGCCAAGCAGTCCTCCAAAGAGCAACCACACGGTTGCTCTTTGGGTTAGGCCAGGTTAATATGCAACCTAGAGGTTGCTTAAGATGGATGATCGAATCGAGAAGCGTATTGAACTTAAGGCGCCGGTCTCGCGGGTTTGGCGCGCACTGACGGACTACCGCGAATTTGGCGAGTGGTTTCGCGTGAAACTGGACGGCCCATTCGTAGCGGGTGAGGTTTCGCGTGGCCACATTACCCACCCTGGCTACGAGCACATAAAATGGGAGGTCCTCGTGCAGAGGATCGAGCCGGAACGGTTTTTTTCCTTCACCTGGCACCCATATTCGGTCGACACCAAAGTGGACTATTCGAAGGAGACGCCCACGCTGGTCGAATTCAAGCTGGAGAAGACCGCCGGCGGCACGCTTCTCCTGCTCACGGAGTCCGGCTTCGACAAGATCCCCAGCGAACGCCGCCTCGAAGCATTCCGCAGGAATGACGGAGGTTGGACGGAGCAGATGAAAAACATTGAAGGCTATGTCGCACAAAGGCCCTAGCAGTGTTGCCGACAAACGGAGGGCGCACGCACCTGTCTTCGCCGCGCTGGGCGACGAGACCCGGCTATCGCTGGTTGCGAAGCTCTCCGTAGGGCGGCCCCGCTCGATTTCCCAGTTGACCGGGGGCTCCGAACTGACCCGGCAGGCCATCACCAAGCATCTTCGCGTGCTGGAGGGCGCCGGCATCGTGCATGGGGTTCGTGCGGGCCGCCAGAAGCTATTCAAATTCGATCCGCAACCGATGAAAGAGATTAAGAGGTACCTCGATCTCGTTTCCGGGCAGTGGGATCAGGCACTAGCCCGGCTAAAGTCGTTCGTCGAAGACTGAGTGCGGGCGTTTGCGCGCCAACCATGCTGCGAACCGAATCAGTCCCAACGTTCCGGAATTGGTTACGCAAATAAGCCCTGCCGATAATATCGTCATCGTGTGAAAAACTGCCGCAAAATGACTGCGGTGGTGGGCGAGGAAAACGTTAACAAGTCCTTCCCTGCCATCACTATTCATGATTTCGATTCGAGATCCCCGCATCTTTTTATCCCCAATTTGGCCGGTTTCGAGGGATAATAGAGTAGATCATTTCCAGCACTCCTGCGACACCAAATGGTTTCCGCTGAGGGTTATTGAGGTTATGCAATGACGAAGGTTATAGATATCACTGAACT
>CAZFOP010000154.1:0-8168 GCA_964520085.1 uncultured Solibacteraceae bacterium
GACCATGTTACGAAAGCCGTAAATGAGATAGCCTTCGGCATTGCCATCCATGTACTCGAATAAGTTGGCGGCTTCATAGCTGCGGGCCGGGCCGCTTTGCGACCAGCCGGGGACAAGGGCGCAGGAGGGGGCTGGGGCGTCGGCGGCCAGGGCCAGCGCGGCGAGCGAGAGGGCGAGGATCGATACTTGGAGCAATCGGGGAACAGCCCGCCCGCAAGCGGGCGTTGGCAAGCTAAAGCATGCCCCACCACGGCGGGCGGTCGCGCGGGACGCCGCTAACAACGAAACAGCTCCTGGGCGCGGAGCATCCGCTCGGGTACCTTGACGCCGTGGCGGCAGGAGACGGTGCACGCATCGCAATCGGTGCAGCTCGCCGCGACATGGGCGGGGGCGAGCGAAAGGAAGTGCTCGCGGCCGAGTGCGAACTGGCCGTAGCCCTCGGCGTAAGTAAGAAAGCGCAGCGTGTCTTCTACAGGCAAGCCCTGGCGGCACTGGTCCGCGCACTCTCCGCACATGCGGCAATAGAGCGGACTGATAAAGTCGAGCTGGGCGGACAGCCGCTTCTCGTCCTCATGGCCAAAAGGCGCGGACATAGCCTTGAAGTTCTCTTCGAGCTGATCGTTATCGGTCATGCTGGGGATGGTGGCGTGGACGCTGTGGGTACGGATCACCCATTTGAGAGCCGACAACATTCCGCCATCTTGTTTCAAAATTTTGTATTTGGGATCGTCCGGGCTCATACGGCGGAAGCCGCCGGCCATCACCTTCATGCCGACAATGCCCTTGCCCGCCTTGGCAGCCTGCTCCAAAACCGCGCCGACAGCCGGATCGAGCGTGAAGTTATAGGCGGAAAGAATCACGTCGATCCTGGGATGCGCGGCGAGGAAAGGGACGAGCGTGGGCTGACCCTTGTGCGTGCTGACGCCGGCGAAGCGGATCTTGCCGGCCTGTTTGGCGGTTTGCTGCGCGTCGATCAGCTCGTCGGTGATGTCTTCGGGTTTTTCTTTGGCGTGCAGATACCAGATATCGAGATAATCGGTGCCAAGCTCCTTAAGGCTGGTATCGAGCGTCGCGAGCGCGTCGGCGCGGTTGCGGGCGGGTGTCTTGCTCGACAGCACGATGTTCTTGCGCCGGCCCTTGAGCGCGGCTCCTACCATGCGCTCATTGTTGCCGTTCTGGTAGACGCGAGCGGTATCGAAGTAAGTGATGCCCATGTCGGCGGCGCGCTCGATGACGCTGCCATCGGAGGTGATCATGCAGCCGAAGCCGACGGTGGTCACCTTGAGTCCGGTCTTGCCGAGGATGCGGTACTCGATGGCCGGCGCGGCGGAACCGGTGTGGGGCTGCTGCGCCGGTTGCTGCGAATCGGCGGAGCGAGCGGCGGATGCGGCGGCGGGCAAAGCGAGTCCGGCGGCGGCGAGAAAACTACGGCGCGAAGCGGTGCGGTTCATGGGTGGCTCCTGCTCGAGATAACGAGATGATATTATCGTATTGTATTTCAGAGTCGAGGTCTACCCCCATGCGTTTCACGCGCCGCACGATGCTGCAATTGACGGCTTTTTCGCCGGCCCTGCGGCCACTGCTGGGGCAGACCGCGCCGCAGCCGCGCTCGACGGTAGCCGTGGCCGCGGGCAACGACCGCCGCAAGAATGTCACGGCCGCGCTGACGGCGATCGACGATCAGATTCTGCCCGGGCTGCGGGCGAAGAAGTACGTGGTCATCAAACCGAATTTCGTCTCGACCACGAACCAGCTCGCGGCCACGCACGCGAACGCGATCCACGGCATCCTGGATTACCTGGAGCCGCGCTTCAAAGGGCGGGTGGTGGTGGTGGAAGCTTCGGCGGGCGACACGATGGAGGCGTTCGAGGAGTTCCGCTACGGGCGAATTGCGAGCGAGCACAAGTCGCTGAAAGTGGATCTGGTGGATCTAAACCGCGAGGCGAAGTATGTCACGGTTCCGTTGATCGATTTCGACCTGCACGCCAAGCCGGCGCGGCTGGGCGCGCGTCTGATGGACCCGGACGCCTTCGTGATTTGCTCGGCGGTGATGAAAACGCACAACACCGTGGTGGCGACGCTAACGGTGAAGAACATGACGCTGGGCGCGCCGCTGCACAGCGCGCCGGGCGTGCGGCCGGAGTGGAACGACAAGCGGGTGACGCACAACGGGCTGCGCCAGACGCACTACAACATCTTCCTGACCGCGCAGGCGATGAAACCGTTCTGGGGCGCGGCGGTGATCGACGGATACGAGGGGATGGAAGGCAATGGGCCATCGTCCGGGACGCCGATTGCGTCGCGGGTGGCGATTGCCTCGCGCGATTACATCGCGGCCGACCGTGTGGGACTGGATCTGATGGGCATCGATCCGAAGTGGCCCGGCTACTTGAATTTCTGCGGCGATTTCGGCATCGGCCAATACGACTTGAGTAAGATCGAAATTCGCGGCGCGAAGCTGGACGCCGTGCGCAGGAAGTACCGCCTGCACACCGACATCGAGCGCGAGCTCGAGTGGATGGGCCCGATGGATGAGTTGCCGCGGGTGGTGGGATAAGCCAGCCGCAACTCGCGCGTGCGGATTCTGAAGAACACCGACGCGCGGGTGCGGTGCATTGGCGGTATGCGCTTTCGGAAACCAAGAACTACAAGCGCGCCTATCCCAATCCTCTCACCGGGTGTTCCAACTGGGGCGATGAATACTGGACGGTGTATCCGGACGGCGTAGCGGTGCGCAAGCAGGTGCCGTGGAGCTCGCGTCTCGGCGGCGTCCGCCCCGGCGATCCGGCGGCCATGCTTTCCGCCGCGGCACGGTCGCGAAGGGTCGCCTTGATTTCGATGTTCGACGGCGTGGGCGCCCGCTGCCGGCATAGTGCAGTCGCCAGCGACGTCCGGGGCCGGGCAGGGGCAGACGGTTTCTCCCATTGCGGCGCTGTGTCTCGTTCGGATGCGACGGGGGACTCTATCGTGCAACTACAGTTCAGCCGATAGACCTCACAGAGTGACATCTCGAGCCGTATGTGTGCTGTCATGCCTGGCCCTGCTCTCAGCCAGCGGGTACGCACAACGCTATAGTTTCAAGTACTACGACCGGGAATCGGGGCTGCCCAGTCAAGCCGTTCATGCCTTGCTCCAGGACCGCGCGGGGTTTCTGTGGATCGGGACGACGAATAGCCTCTATCGCTACGATGGCCGCCGCTATCGCGGTTTCAAGGCGGCTGAGGGTCTGCCGGCGTCTGAGATTCAGGCAATTCACGAGGCCCAGGATGGGACACTTTGGGTGGCGACGCCACGCGGCCTGGCCCGGCTGCGCGGGGAGCGGTTCGAAACGGTGGATATCTCACCCGGAACCGGCGCAAACGCCCTCAGTTCCGACGCGCTCGGGCACCTGTACGTTGGCATTTCGCAGGGCCTACTGGAGTTGGCCCTTCCGGCGGGCGGAGCCGGTAAGCCCACCTCCACTCTGCACCGCGTTCCGGAGTCGAAGGCGCAAATAGTACGCAGTGTCGCGGTGTCCGCGACGGGCTCGGTCTGGTACACCTGTGGCAGCGGCCTCTGCCGGTTGGAGAATGGGCGGGCTGTTCTTGCTGCCGGACAGGGCGTCCCGGAAGACATGTGGTACTCGGTGCTCTTCGACCACCAGGGCAATCTGTGGGCCCGCAGCCGCGACAAGCTGATCGAACTGCCCAAGGGGGAGCGCCGGTTTCTCGGCCGGGATCGGGATCTGCCGCCGGCTTACTCGGGGACGCTTCACATTGGCCAGGATGGTCAATTGTGGGTTCCGACCATGCGGGGGCTGGCGCGCCGCACGGCGGCCGGCTGGGAAATCATCGGAAGGTCGCGTGGGCTGCCGCTCAGCTCCGTCATCTGCGCTCTCCAAGACCGCGAGGGCTCGATTTGGATTGGGCTGTGGGGTGCCGGCCTGGCGCGGTGGCTGGGCTATCCGAACTGGGATCAGTGGACCGAAGCGGAAGGACTTTCGTCCGAATCGGTCTGGGGCATTCGGCGCGACTCCGGAGGCGTACTGTGGAGCATTCACGATGCCGGGGTCAGCCGCTTCGATGAGAGCAACGGGCGGTGGAAGGACCTGCGGATGCCCGGTCTGCCGGCCGGCTACACCACCGGTCTGGCCTGGGCGCCCGACGGGTCCATGTGGTTGGCACGGCCCAGCGGCGCTGTTCACGTCGATCTGCACCGCGGCTTGGCCACGGCCTACGGGCGGGAATCGGGGCTGGAAAATACCTGGGTTAGCACGGTTGCCGTCGATTCCAGGAACCGCGTTTGGGCGGGCACAACCAACGGGCTGTATCTCGCGGCGAGCCAGGGCGGTTCCCTTCGCTTCGAACGCCAGACGCGGCTGACCACGGCCGACGGGCTCCTCCATGACCGGGTGAGCAAGCTGGCCGAGGCGCAGGACGGATCTTTGTGGATTTCCTACGCCGAACCGGCCGGTGTGTCGCAGCTTGTGTACGATGGACAGCAGCATCCGCGCTGGCGCCATTTCTCCAGTAAGGACGGTATGCGCGAGGGGAATATCTTCTTCATCGGATGCGACCGGCGCGGGTGGACGTGGTTCGGTACCGATCAAGGCGTGGACATTCTGGAAGGCAGCCATTGGCGGCACCTGGACCGCACGGATGGTTTGATTTGGGACGATACGAATGCGAACGCTTTTTGGGCCGATGCCGATGGTAGCGTCTGGATCGGCACCAGCCGGGGCATCTCCCATTTGCGGATTCCAGCCTCTGGGCTGCCGACGCGCCCTACGGCCGCTCCGGTGCTGCTGACCTCCGCCGCTCTGGGTGGGTCGAGTGTTGGCCTAGGCGCGGGAGTCTCGGTACCGTGGTCCCGGCGATCCCTAAAGATTGGCTTTGCCGCCCTGACGTTCGTCAACGAGGACACGGTGCGCTTCCGTCATCGCATCGCCGGCCTCGAAGAGCGCTGGACCGAAACCCAGTCACGCGAAGCGCATTTCCCCATCCTGCCCGCTGGAAGCTACACCTTCGAAGTCGAGTCGAACGCCGGGCAAGGCGCCTGGGCAGGAGAGCCAGCGCGCTTCGCCTTCACCATCCGCCCCGCCTGGTGGCGTAGCTGGTGGTGCGAGCTGGGGGCCATCGCCGCGTTCGCGCTGCTGGCCCGCCTGGTTTGGTATTGGCGCGTGCATGCCATACTCCGGCGGCAAAGGGACCTGGAAGTCGCGGTGGCGGATCGCACGCAGAGTTTGAATCTCGAAAAGGCCCGCGCCGAAAGCGAGCGCGATACCGTGGAGCAGCAGAAGGTCGAAATCGAACACCTGCTGCGCGAAATTCGCCTGGCGGCACGTCTCAAAGATCAGTTCCTGTGCAATATCAGCCACGAAATCCGCACGCCCATGAACGGCATCATTGGCATGACCGAACTGGCGCTGGACACCCCTCTCACGGCCGAGCAGCGGGAGTATTTGCTGACGGTGCGGAGTTCATCGGCATTGCTGCTCGGGATACTGAACGAGGTCCTCGACCTGTCCGTGATCGAAGCCGGCAAGACCGAATCGGAAACGGCCGTCTTCGATCTGACCGAACTGGTGAGCGCGGCAATGCGAAACATCGAGTTCGAGGCCCGCCGCAAGAAACTCGAAGCACAGACCTACCTCGGCACGGGCGTGCCGCGACTTCTTATGGGCGACCCGGTACACCTGCGCCGTGTGTTGGTCAACCTCCTGAACAACGCTGTGAAGTTCACGGAGCGTGGCCACGTTTCCCTGCGCGTGGAACTGCAAGATGCGGTGGACGGCCTCACGCTGCATTTCGAGGTGGCAGACACCGGCATCGGCATCGCTCCGGAGAACCAAGCCTTGATCTTCGAGCCTTTCTCTCAGGTCGACGGGTCGCACGCGCGCCGCTATGGCGGTCCGGGCCTCGGACTCACCATCTGTGCCCGATTCGTGGGCCTGATGCACGGGCGCATCTGGGTGGAGAGCGAGCCCGGCCAAGGCAGTCGCTTTCACTTCACCGCACCGTTCCAAAGCGCACCACTGCGTGCCGAACCGGAAGTCGGCGAAGGCACGCAGGCCTCGGGCCTGGCGGCTCTCGCAAACGCCGTCGAAACGGAAACGAACACCGCCGCCGCGCCGGCCGCCATCCCCGCCGCGGAGAATCCTCCGCAAGTCTCCAGTTCGCTTTGCATTTTGCTGGCTGAGGACAACCCGGTGAACCAGAAGCTCGCCTTGCGGCTGCTGAACAAGCGCGGGTACGCTGTGGTGACCGCAATCAACGGGATCGAAGCACTGGCGGCCCTGGAGCGGCAGCACTTCGACCTCGTGCTGATGGACATACAGATGCCAGAGATGGGCGGTTTCGAGGCCACCGCCCAAATCCGCGCGCGGGAGCAGCGGAGCGGCGGCCGCATTCCCATCATCGCCTTTACCGCTCACGCATTGGAGGGCGATCGCGAGCGTTGCCTGAATCTCGGCATGGATGACTACATCACCAAGCCAATACAACCTGCGCTATTGTTCGCCGCGATTGAACGGCAGCAGAGGCGCACATGCCAACTGCCGTCGAACGCCGATGGCGAGGTATTTCATGCTGGCTGACCACCGGTATTCGAGGTCAGGTCTGCGGCCTCGCGATGCTGTGCCTTCGCGGTGCGCCACGCCATGACGCCGGTTCGGAAGCGCCGGGATCGGGAGGTGCGGGAAACGCGCCTGCCAGCCACGGAACCAAGCTGAAACCCGCTGCGCCAATCCAGGCAAACGACTCGCTGGTGGCACGCAAGGGGATCTTTTGGCGAACCAGATCTCTCACGCCAAGTTCGGCGGTTCCGTCGCCGCGAGGCTCGCCTGCTCCGCAGGTCACTGTTCTGGCGACGAGGTCTTCTATTCCAGAACCTTTGCCGATCTGGGTGGTGACGGCTTACCGAATCGCGAAGCTGCCGGCTCCATGCTCACAGCCTCTCGGTGGGGGGCTTCGCGACAGCGCCGAGTATCGCAGTTATAGGATTACTCGCGAAAGCACACTGTAAGTCATTGAGACGCTTTGCGGTTACTGGAGCCAGAAACTCGACTTGACCCCGTCGACAAGCTCGGCAATGCCGATCGGTGTGGGCGCGCGATCATCGTTTCCGGTGGTCGAAAAACCGCCCCGGAGTGCCGGGAATCCCGGCAGATCACCGGCGGCCCCTCCCAACAGGCCAGCAGCATTAACATCTGTGCCGGCCCCAAGGCCGTATGAATCAAGTGTGCTTGGCGACGTACAGCAGCAGGCCGAAGACTGCCACAGGTATCAACGCCATTGCGCTGTAGAAGAGAACCTGCCGCAGCCAAGGCCGGCGGCGCTTCTTCCACTCCAGCAGTTCCGGACGCTCGGCCGCGCCGACCTGATCCAGGTGGGCCAGGTCCCAGGCCATTTCGCGAGCCTTGGGGTAGCGGCTCTTCGGGTCGCGCTCCAGCGCGCGGTAGATGACCTCCTGGAGTTCCAGCGAGATTTCCGGATTCAGCTCGCGCGGCGGTACCGGGTAGTTCAGCAGGCGGTCGTTCATGATGGCGAAGGGATTGTTGCCGGTGAACGGTGTCTTGCCGGTGAGCATCTCGTATAGCATCGCGCCGAGCGAGTAGATGTCGCTGCGGCCGTCACCGCGCCTGCCCTTCACCTGTTCCGGGGAGATGTAGTCGGGCGTGCCCATGACCTGGGAGAGCTTGGCAAAGGTCAGGCGGCGAGAACCCTCCTTTCCCGCGATGCCGAAATCGATGAGTTTGATCCGGTCCGCATCGTCCACCATGATGTTTTCCGGCTTGAGATCGCGATGCACCACGCCCTGCGAGTGGATGTAATCGAGCGCTTCGGCGATCGCGATGGTGATGTTCACGGCGCGTTCGATCGGCAGCTTGCCTTGCGCGCCGAGGATCTGCCGGAGCAAGCGCCCGGGCACCCACTCCATCACCATATAGAGCGAACTGCGATCCTTGTCTTCGAAGACCTTCATCACGCCAGGATGGTCCAGCGCCACGCCGATCGCCTGCTCGCGATGGAAGCGGTCGTACAGAACGGGGTCGGCCTCCATCTCGGGATGTGGAACCTTGATGGCGACGTCGCGCCCATTGCGCAGGTCCACGGCGCGGAAGATCGAGGCCATTCCGCTGCGGGCAGTCACGCTGTCGATACGATAGTGGTCGAGCTGCTCGCCCGCGC
>CAZFOP010000155.1:0-8069 GCA_964520085.1 uncultured Solibacteraceae bacterium
CCAGCACGAACAGCGTCAGGTTGTTCCGCGGCGTCAAATCGTAGGTGAGGCGGCCCTGCACGTCTTCCATGCCGAACGCGAGCGTGTTATCGGAGACCGTGCGATCCAGGATGTATTGCAGATAGCTCTTGCGGGCGGAGACCAGCCACGATCCTCGCTTGTGCTTCTTGCCGAAGGGTCCCTCAGCCAGCAAACCGGCGTTGGACATGCTGGCTTCGGCACGGAGGGTGTAATCGGAGCGATTGCCATCGCGCGTAGTGACGTCCAGCACGCCGCCATCACGGTCTCCGTAGCGGGAGGGAAATGCTCCCTCGTACAACTCCATCTCTTCCACGAGATCGGCATTTAAGGCGGTGCCCGATGCGGCGAGCGAAGTACCCTCCACCATGTGGAACGGCTGATGCAGCAGGACGCCGTCAATGAACAGGCCAATCCGGCTGTAATCGGCTCCGCGCAGGGAGAATCGCGCGTCGAAGTCGTCATTGGAGCTGACGCCCGGGAGATCCTGCACGGCGCGTAGCGGGTCGTCCGCCAGCACGCTGCCCAGATTCTTGGCATCGTTGCCCGCTAGCACCAGCGCGGATGGGCTGTCCTGGCGCAGGGTTTCGAACGGGTCGGGGCGAGCCACCACGATTTCAGTCTGGTGATAAGTGTCCGGGCTGAGGACCACTTCGAAATCCTTGGTCTCGCCGGCGTCCAGATGGAAATCCTTTTTCGCCAGGTGATAGCCCACCGTGGAGATGTTGACGGTGTAGTCGCCGGGGGCAATCCCAGCAATCCGGAAATGTCCGCTGGAATCGGTGGTGACGCGTAAAGCCGCGCCGGCCACCTGGACCTGGACGTTGGCCAGGGCTTCGCCGCCCCGGGCGTCGACAACTGAGCCGCGTATTTCGCCGGTGGCGCCCTGAACCGGAGTCTGCGGGCGCACCGGCAAAACGGCAAGTGCCAGAGCGCAGAAAAGTCGGAGCCTCATTGGACCCGACCAGATGATAACGCGCTTACGCGCCGACCTGCTTTTGACGGCTGACCCAGGCGAACAAACGACAAGCTAAAGACTCAATTGAAAAACGAGTGCAGCCGCTCGCTCAAGCGACGTGAAAGAACCTCGCCTGCCAGCGGGCGTTGGCAAGCGAAAGCATGCCCCACCTTCCTTATCGAACCACGACTTTATCCGTGGATTGATTGGCGCAATCGTCTTCCACGCGGATGGCGATGGTGTGTTCGTCGGGGGCGGCGTCGAGCGACAAGGCGTAGTCGAGCTCCAACGAATCGGAGAGTTTCGTCACCGGGGCGGCCACGGTCCAATCGCCGCCATCGAGCGAGTATTCGGCCTTGGCGATGTTGCTGAGTGCGTCGGCGGCGTGCCAGTGCACTTCGAGTTTGCCGCCATCGCGGGTTGCGGCTAACCCGGTGATGCGCGGCGGCGTGTTGTCGATGGTGAAAACCTCGCTTACCAGTTGGCCGGTGAGCGAATCGGTGGGCGGATTGGAGGGAGCGTCGGAAGCGGTAATGCGGAGGCGATAGTCGCCGTCTGGGAAAGCGGTGGAATCCCACGAATAGTATTTCTCGGCCAGCTTCTGCTTGAGTGGCTTCCAATCGGTTTCGGCTTCGCCGCGAATCTCGACGGAGTAGATCATGGAATCGCCGTTCGGGTCGGACGCCAGCCAGCGCGCGCCGATCCATCCCTTGGTCAACTGCAGGGCGGGTGTGGTCGTGGGGGGCGGCTCCAAACTTGGCGCTGGCGCTGCGGCGGTGCGTTTGCCGAGCGGCGGCAACGTTAGCGATTGCGGCTGCAAGCCGGTTGCCGCGAGCGTTACGGGCGCGGGGAATTTGTAATTGGCGGGCGTGACTTCGATTTGCTCCACACGCGGCGCGAGGTTCTTAGGCAGGTAAGCCACATCGACCGATTCCAGTTCGGGCGAGCGGCCTTCGGCGTTGGCGGTGAGGGTGGCGCGCCATTGCAGGAAACGCGCGGCTGGGGAACCGATGGGCGCACCCTTATGATCGGCGATGGCGGCCGACCACGGGCTCCAGTTCTTCTGCGGCTGATCGAGGTTGCCGCTGCGTGTGGCTAGCGCAACCTGGCCGCCGTCCAGGCGGGCCTCGAAGGTAAGGCGTCCCCATTGCGAAAACAGAGCGGCGTCGAACACGTCGCTTTCGATGGTGCCCTCGCGCTCCAGGCCAGGCCCGATTTCATACAGCTTGCCCACGTTGCCGGTAACGGCGTAGAGGCGGCCGCCGGGGCCGCTGGCGAACGCCGTCACCTGGGTGGATGCGGTGGTGAGCAGCAGCGTGTGCAGAAACGGCGTTTCGATACGGTACACACTGCCATGGTTGCCGGCACCTAAAATGGCGCGGCCGTCGGCATCGAAACCGATTGCGTAGACGACATCGGCCGGGTTCGTCCAAATGCGCTCCGGGGTTCCATCGGGATGAATGCGATAGACGTCACTGCCGCCGGCCGCTCCAGTGGGAGGCACCATCGTGGCGGGCATCGGCGCCACCGCACGCGGCGTAGGCTGCGGCGCGGCTCCCGGCATCGCGGGAGTAGCGGCGGATGACGGAGGTGGCACGGGCGGAGGCGGAAGAGACGGAGCTGGCGTGGACGGCGCCAGTCTACCACCGGTCGCGGCGGCGTAAATCGAGCCATCGGCGGCGACGGCCACCGCGGTTACTTCCTTTTTCGGCATCTGATAAAGAACGAAGCCCTCGCCCGCGGGCGAAACGCGCAGCACCAGGCCGCGCGGTTCGGTGCCCACAATCAGGTTGCCTTTCGCGTCCACCGTCATCGAGCGCACGTGGGTTTCGTCGGCGTGGAAGAAGACGGCGCCTTTGCCATCGGGCGTGACGCGGTAGATTTCGCCAGGGTCGCCGGTGGCCACATAGAGATTGCCCGCCGCGTCGAACGCGAGCGACCAGATGTATTTGGTCTTGGGATCGAAGAAAACTTCGGGCTTGGCCTTGCCGGCGATGCGATAAACCTTGCCATCGGGAGAAGTGGCGGCGTAGACGCGGTCCTTGGCGTCGATGGCGATGGCCTGTACGGCCAGTCCGTCCAACTCCGTTACCAACTCTCCTTTGCCACCGTGAGAAACGCGGAAGAGCTTGGCGTTGGAGCCGCCCCCCAGGTAGAGCACTCCTTTGGAATCGCGCGCCAGCGCCCACAGGTAGGCGAGCGAGGTATCGAACGTTTCGCGCAATTCGGGGGCCAGCGTCACCCGGCCATCGCTGCGCAGCGAAAGCTTCTTGACGTTGCCCTTTTCGAAATCGGTGAACTCGCTTTGCGACCAGAAGCGCGTGTCGCCAGCATGAAGCGCGGCGCAGGCGGCCAGAACAACCGCAGCGCGGCGGAGGAGAATCGATAGTCGGTTCATAGGAAAGTCAGCCAACCCTTTTGAGCCGTGGATGAGCACGGATAAGACCTCCGTCTTTCTATTTGTGTTCATCGGTGTTCATCCGAGGCTACTCTGTCTTGGGCAAATCTATACTTGACTACTGTCCGTTCACCAGAGAGCAAGGTCGCGGAAATGTTTAGACGGTATGCCCTGGTCTCGCATCAATTGGTGCATCTCTACGTCGCCCTTGATCGCTTCGATTGAGCTCTTGTCCCAAGGCAAAAACATTGCTGGGAGTCTTGGGGCTCCTACCCTTAGTGCTGAGAACATTCGCGGATCGGTACCCGATTTGAACTGCCACCAGCCATATGCGATAAGGTCAGCAGCCTGGAGGATCGGGTGGCTTTTCTTGTCGCCAAGTCCACATGAAGATATTTTCAAGACCGCCCCGGGCTTCTGCCCCCAAATTGATATCTGCTCAATCGCCTGATTCGCGTTCCTGTGGCCGTCCTCGATCAGGATGTTTATGGCTTGGTGGGTGTCGCTGGTACGACCCAACAACAACCGGGTCATGACAAGAAGCAAGTTAACCCCGTAGGCGTAGGCAGACCCAAAGGTGTTCTTAAACCTCGGGCTAACGCTCGCTTCAAACTCGCTAATGCTGATTTCGGCCCCCAAGCTAGCGACGCAGTACTTGCCGATGCTGGCCGAAAGTCCGGCGAGCAATTCCTTGCGCTTTCTGACACTTATGTGGTGATAGCAACCTGCACTTAGGTTCCAGTGTTTTCTCGCATGGAAGTAGTCGACGCCGTATCTCTCTAAGTCAATGAGCCATCGTCGATCAAGTTTCCTCATGCGCGAGCTCTGACCTATTACGGCTGACACGACGAGCATCTTTTGGTTGGGATCGCCACTTTCGTCCATCCCCCAGTCAATCATAGGCAAGTACCCCTGGGGAACCGCCATGACGAGAACTGAACCGCCCCGCCGCAGCCCATCTTGAGCCTGCAGCCTTCCCCTATATTAGCCAGGCATGCAATCACCATGTTTTGGTCCCTGTTGCGCTGCGCGTCTTCATTTGACGTGGATGTGAAGCGAGAAGCTGCCAGTGACCACGTAATCGAACGGCAGCGCAGCCTGCTCGACGGCGGTTTCAGGCGTGGTGATAAAGGACCGGCCAGGCGAGCGGCCCGCCTGCATCACGTTGAGCACGGAGCCGGGCAGGCTGGGCATGGTCTTGTCGTCATAGTAGGCCGTGGGACTGGCTTCGATCAGCGAAACATACAGGCGGTTGTTGGAACGCTCCTGGTTGAGCAGCGAAACCGTTTCGGAGACGTCCATGAAGTGGCTCATCATGCCCGCGATGTTCTGCATGCGGTTGACGGTTTCGGCATCGCTGAGCAGGATGTGGTGGTCGCCTTTGGGGAGGGTTTCGGGAATGCGGATGGTGAAATCGCGTTCGATTGCATCGCCGCGGTAGGGCCGCAGGAACACCTTAACCGGCAGCTCCTGGCCGGCTTCGACGTCGCTGTCGGCCACCCACGCATTATCGATTGACGCGATCCGCCGCTCCGGCAGCAGGTCCACCGTTACGTTGACGCGCTTCACCTCGGGCGTCTTCACGTTGTTGAGATACAGTCGGTTGAATTTCTCGCCGAACCATCCTGCCAGGATCATGGGTGCGGGCATGGGCATCTGTCCGGTGGTTTGCATGGTGGAAAGCGCGATGTTACTGCCGCCGTTCATTTCCACCTGGCCGCTGAGCCGGTAAGTGGCTTCGTCGGCGAACTCGTTTAGCTCGGCGACGGAGTTATACAGCGTCAGCATCATCAGATACGGTGTCCACTTCTGCTGCACGAAGACGTGGAAGTGGAATTCCTTCTCGCGGGAAGCGCGGTTCTTGTCGTCGAAAGCGCGTACGCGCACATCGACCGGAATCATGCGGCTGACTCCGCCGAGCACGCCCTCAATGCCGCTGTGCCGGTCCTGATGGAGCGCGCCAACGATCTCGGTCGCGTTGGCCATCTTATTCGGTTGGTAAGAAGAGGCGAGCGTCATGAGCACTTCGCCCTTGCTCATCGGCATATCCACCGGTCCGAGATTGAAGAAGGGATGGCCGAAGGCGAGCACGCGCTTGCCATCGTTGTAAGTCACGGTTCCGAGGCCGCTGACGTTCAGATCGCCATCCACCAGCACGCCGGCCACCGCATCGCCGGGATTGAGCGCGCGCTCCCAGCCGGGCGCGGGCTGGCTGCCACGGAGATCGCCGCCGGCGCCTCCCTGCACCATCTGGATGCCCATTTGCCGGAACAGCGGCCCGAACTCGCGCAGGGTGCTATCGGCGAAGCCGGAAAACGCGAGCGGCGATTCGATCGGCTCCATGGTGGGCATGCCGGAGCTGGTGGCGCCAGCGGCGGCCAATTGTTCCAACAGCTCGCCGGGCACGGCGGCCTGATTGCCGCGTGGCGCGGGCTTGGCCGGTGTGCGCGAGTCGTCGGGGCGGGATTGGTCGAGATCCTGTATCTCGAGCATCGACTCAATGGGCGTGATACCGCAAATCGCGTCCGGAGAAAACACGCTGAGCCGCAGCGCGACGGCGCCGACAAGCTTGCCATCGATGTACACCGGGCTGCCGCTCATGCCGCCGGCGACATTGGTGCGTTCGGCCTTGCCGCCCATCTTGGCGATGATGATGTCTTGTTTGGGCCCCCACATATCCTTCCAGCGGCCGATGATTTCGATCGGAACCGATTCCGGCTCGGTGCCCTGAAAGACGGTCCAGGCGACGCCTTTCATGCCCGGCTTGACCTGGTCGAGCGGAAGGATCTCCACCTTACCGGCTTTGGGACGCGGCATGGGCGGATTGGCGGCGAGCAGCGGGAGCGCAGCGACCGCGAACCCAAGCAGAATCGCGGCAGTGGGCCATTTCATGTAAGTCGAGTGCTCCAGTTGTTTCAATTGTACTATGGAGGGGTGGACGGACCAGCCGCGCCGCGGGTTCCAGCTACTTGCCGCCGTCCGGACCTAAACAGTGCTACAAAGAAGGTAGCGTATTTCCTTTCCGAATGCCCACGTCTGTGAACCCGATACGGGATATCGAAATGACCACGCTTGCCAACGGTCTGCGCGTGATCAGCGAGCGCATGCCGCACGTGCGTTCGGTGTCGGTGGGCGTGTGGGTATGCACGGGCTCGCGCCGGGAGACGGCCGGGGGCAACGGGATCTCGCACTTCATCGAGCACATGCTGTTCAAGGGGACCACGCGGCGGTCGGCGGAGGATATTGCGCGCTCGGTGGATTCGATCGGCGGGAATCTGGACGCGTTCACGGGCAAGGAGCTGGTGTGCTTCAACACCAAGGTGCTCGACGAGCACGTTTCGCGTGCCTTTGACGTGCTGGCCGACCTGGTGCTGAACCCGCTATTTCGCGACGAAGACATCGAGAAGGAAAAGGGCGTCATCCTCGAAGAGTTGAAGATGGAGGCGGACAGCCCGGATTACCTGGTGCAGGAGATCTTCTCTTCCAACTTCTGGAAAGATCATGCGCTGGGCAAGCCGATCCTGGGCACGCGCGAGACTGTCAACCAATTCGATCAAGCCGCCCTGCGCGATTACTATGCGGCGGTTTACACGCCTGCCAACCTGCTGGTGACGGCGGCTGGAAATCTCACGCACGAGACGCTGGTGAAACTGGCGCGCGAGTATTTCGAAGAACTGCCGGTGGGCGCACCGGCGCCGGCGGACCAGGTGCCGCACACGCACGCGCGGATTGCGCTGCGCAACAAGCGGGCGCTGGAGCAGGTGCATCTGTGCCTGGGAGTTCCGTCGTACCCGTTGTCGCACCGCGACCGCTTCACCGGATACGTGCTCAACACACTGCTCGGCGGGGGGATGAGCTCACGGCTGTTTCAGAACATACGCGAACGGCAGGGGCTGGCGTACGCGGTCTTCTCCGAGCTGAGCCCGTACCGCGATACGGGCTGCCTGTCGGTGTATGCGGGGACTTCGCGCGAATCGGCGCGGCTGGTGGTCGATTCGATTCTCAAGGAATTCCGCGAGTTAAAGGATCACGCAGTGGACGACGAAGAGCTGCGGCGCGCCAAGGATTATCTGAAGGGCTCGCTGGTACTCGGCTTGGAATCGACGTCTTCACGGATGTCTGGCCTCGCGCGCAACGAGATCTACTTTGGCCGATTCTTTTCGATGGACGAGCTATTGGAGAGCATCGAGGCGGTGACTGCGGACGGCCTGCGGGCGATGGCGCGCACGTTTTTCGACTCGCGCCACATCGCGTTGACCATCCTGGGCAACCTCGAGGACCTGCACGTGGGACGCGAGGACCTGGCCTGCTGAAGAACGCTCAACAGCCGTTTGCGGCTGAAATGGCAACACAAAACCACTCCCGGTTTGGGTGCGAGTTGGCCGGTTTCTTTCGGACGTGATTAAGCGTACAATCGAGTACAGGCAGGTATGCCATGCGGCTCGATATACCCGAGGTCCTGATCGTTCTCGGCGTGCTGGCCGGGATTGCATGGGCGATCTACAATCGCCTACACCCGTACGTGGAGCCCCCGTCGCGGCGGCGCGCCACCGGGCGTTTACCTTCGCGTGGTGCCTAGCGAAGATTCGAGCGCGATGCGCACCAGTTGGCTACGCGTGCGCACGTGCGTTTTTTGAAAAAGCTGTTGCAGCGTGGCTTTGACGGCGCTTTCCGAGACGCCGAGCTGCGCGGCGA
>CAZFOP010000156.1:0-8010 GCA_964520085.1 uncultured Solibacteraceae bacterium
GCCGTGGTGGTTTCGCCGGACGATTACGAAGCGATTGCGGCCGAGCTGCGCGCGAACGCCGGCGTACTGGCGCCCGCCACGCATTGGCGCCTCGCCAAGAAAGCGTTTCGCACCACCGCCGATTACGACTCCGCCATTAGCGCACGCCTCGAACAGGAAGATTCCGCGGGCGAGTTGCCGGAAGATCTGGCATTGCGCGCGCCCAAGGTGATGGACCTGCGCTACGGCGAAAATCCGCACCAGAGCGCGGCGCTTTACGGGCGAGCGGGGCAGGGAATTGCCGGTGCCCGGCAGTTGCAGGGCAAGGAGCTGTCGTACAACAACCTGGTGGATCTGGACGCGGCCTGGCAGTTGGCGCTCGAATTCGCCGAGCCCGCCGTGGCCATCATCAAACACACCAATCCGTGTGGATGTGCCGAGCAGCCGACTCTGGTTGAGGCCTGGCGCAAAGCGCTCGAATGCGATCCGGTGTCGGCCTACGGCAGCGTGGTGGGCATCAATCGAATCGTGGACGAGGAGACCGCGCGCGAAATCGCCAAGCTGTTTGTCGAGGCCGTGGCCGCGCCCGACTATACGCCACCCGCGCTCGCGCTGCTGGCCGCGAAGAAGAATCTGCGGCTGATGAAAGTCGCGCCCGGACTCGACCGCTTCGTGGTGAAATCGATCACCGGGGGTTTTCTGGTGCAGAAGGCGGACCGCGCCTCGCTGGCTCCCGGCGCGGAGACGGTGAAGACGAAGCGCGCACCGACCGAAGAGGAATGGCGCGCGTTAGAGTTCGGATGGAAGGTGGCCAAGCACGTGAAGTCGAACGCGATTGTCTACGCCCGCGCAGGGCAGACGGTCGGGGTAGGCGCCGGCCAGATGAGCCGCGTCGATTCGGTCAAGATCGGCGCCATGAAGGCTGTGCTGCCGCTGGCCGGAACCGCGGTCGCCTCCGACGCGTTCTTCCCGTTCGCCGATGGCTTGGAAGAAGCCGTCAAGAACGGCGCCACCGCATTCATCCAGCCCGGCGGCAGCGTGCGCGATCAGGAGGTGATCGACGCCGCGGACCGCCTCGGCGTAGCCATGGTGTTCACCGGCGTGCGGCACTTCCGGCACTAAAGCGATCACTCTACGACGCAGCATCTCTACCGGCTACGGATCGTAGATCACACCATCAACTTTGACCCTCGAGCACCAGCGGCAAAACCGAATCTCCTTCTTTTCCGGAAGCAGATTCTCCACGTTTAGCTGCGCCCAGCGGTGCAGTCCGAGATGGCAGAGCAGGTTCTTGAGAGCGCTCGATTCATGCAGACTGTTTGGCCACAGCTTTGCCATCGATTTTGCAAGTTCAGCGTCCGAACAATCCTCGGTGGGTATTGTCGGCATTGATTTATCACCTCAGGTGATTCTGCGCGGTTCGTAGTAGGAAGTCAACGGCGGCCACTCTAGCAAATCGCCGGCGGCAAGACCGGCGGCGCTACCGGAGCTTCTTGTGGAGTTTTGCGGGCCGGCGGCCCACTCCTCCGGGCCGCGAAAGCGGGAGCGCGCGGGCGTTGGTCGGATGCGCGGTGGACGGTTCCCCGCGGCTGTCGAGGGCCGGGCATGCCCGGCCCCTACAGTCGTCGCATGGTGCTACATGCCCGGCTCATCCGCCGACGGCCCATACATCGCCGGCACCGGGATGTCGTTGAGGCGCAGGTAAACCGAAAGCTGACCGCGGTGATGCACGCAGTGATTGAATACGAAGCTGCGCAGCACCACCACCTTCGGCATGGTGAAAAACACCTTTTCCCCGGACTTCAGCGACCACGGCTGCATGAGTTGGCCATCCTCCGCTTTGGCCAGCGCGGCGCGGGCATTGGCCACGGCTTTGTCGAATCGTTCCAGCAGCTCGGCGCGCGAGGCGGCAATCCTGCGCGCTGCTGGGTCGAAGCCGGCCAGATCGAAGGAGTCCTTTTCGATAGTATCCACCGCCCAGCTCGTCATCTCGGAGAGATGAGTGGCCAGCGTGGCCATATCCATCGACTTAGGATGTGGCTTGAAGCTGAGTTTGTCGTCGGGGATCCGCTCGATCAGGCGGCGCGTAGTGGCCGTCTCCTGATCGAACTCCGGTAGCAGCGCGTCACGAATCATCATAGGTGGCAAACGTCCTTTCCGAACTATGTTCGTCGTTTATTCGCCTATAGTCAAGCAAATTTTGCGTGAATTTATGCGTTCTTAAGGCTGCCCGTCGGCGGGGCTTTGCGCCTCTGACGGAAACTGAGGACGGTCAGAGCCAGCGCGGCGGCCAGCAGCGATCCGTCGCGCAATAGCGTCTTCCAGGAAATGATGTCGTTGGCTCCGAAGCAGCCGCACGGAATCTCCATTCCTTTGGCGTACGCCCGCACCATCAGCGTGAAGAAAGCCGCCAGCAGCAACGCGGTGGCCGCGGCGGTGGTCCGTAGCCAGAAGCCGGTCATCAGCAGCAGGCCCACAAACAGCTCGAACCAAGGCAGCGTGCGGGCCACCAGTTCCACCAGTTTCAGCGGCAGCAACTGGTAGGAATCGACCTCCATCGCGAACAGCTCCCAGGGCGTGCGGAGTTTGGTCCAGGCGGCATAGACGAACACCACGCCCAGGGCGATGCGCAGCACCAGCGTGACCGCGCGCAGGGTCTTACTTCGAGAGGTCATCGATCAAGCTTTTCAGAAACTCATAATTCAGCGTGCCCGAAATCGGATAGCGCGTTGTGCCGCGCGACACCACCAGCGTGGGCGTCGATGTGATACGAACTCCGTTTCCGGCATTCACGTCGCGCATAATTTCGCCCAACACGGAAGCGTCGTCCGCCCCAGCCTTCACTTTCTTCTGCTGTGAGAGCGTCAGCACGCTGGCTACCGTATCCCACACCTTGCCGTTAGCCGACCAGGCGATCTGGTCGCGGAACAGCGCGTCGGCCACCGGCCGATACAGGCTGAGACGCGCCGCCGCGACGGCGTAATTGGCTGCCTCGCGCGAGTGTGCGTGGACGGCCAAAGGGAACTCGCGGTACACCAGGAAAACCTTGCCGGTGGCCACGAATTCCCGCTCCAACTGCGGCAGCGTGCGCTCGTGAAACCCCTTGCACGCGGGGCACTGGAAATCGCTGAAGACCTCGATGGTCACCGGCGCCGCCGGGTTGCCGGCCGTCTTGTCGGGGTCGATGTCGTTCATCGCCGCCATCGCCGGCCAGAGGAACAGCAGTCCCAAAGTGCAAAGTCTCATGTTCATATATGACGCAGCCGGCGCGCGGATGGCCCGCTTACTGGCCGAGGTAATGATTCAGCACACCCGTTAGCAATTCGTACTGCGGCATGCCGCCCGGCAGCATGAATCGCCTTCCCTGGGCCGTAACGAACAGAGTCGGCGTGCGGTCGACACCGGCCTGCATGCCTTCGTCGATATCGTGGCGCACCTCGGCCTCGACGCCTTTATCTTGGAATAGCGTCTGCACTTTCTTCTGTTCGGCCGCTGTGAGCACGGTAGCCACCGTTTCCCAAACGTGGCCGTTGAGAGCCCAAGTGGCCTGGTTCTTCCACAACGCGTCGGCAACCGCCGCATGCTTGCCGATGCGCGCCGCCGCGGTTGCGTACAGTGCCGCGTCGCGCGCATACGGGTGTCCCGCGCCGGCGAGCGGAAACTCTCGCTCCACCAGGTACACTTTGCCAGCCACCACGTAGTCGCGCACCAACTGCGGCACCAGCTCGTCGTGCATCACCTTGCAGTGCGGGCAGTCGAAACTGCTGAACACTTCGATCACAATTGGTGAATTCGGCCCCCCCAGGGTCTTGCCCTCGTCGAAGGAGCCGGCAAGCGCCAGGCAGGGAAGGAAAATAGCGGTCAAAGCAATATGTTTCATAGCTATCTCAATATTGTACGCGACCGCCGAAGGCTAGGGGGTGCCATGAGATGAGTGCTAGGATGTCGGACCTCGGTCGTGTCGGTTAGGTGGCGACGCTGAGATCGATCGGAGCTTGGCCGAAAAAAGATCCCCAAGAGAACTGAATGCTTTCGCCGGAAAAGACGATTATATTTCCGAGGAGAACAAAATGGTTCCAAAGCCCAGTCAAGAAGACACTCTCAACATCGCACTGAAGCACGTAACCGAAGCGTACAACTTGATCAGCGATCTGCGATTGGAGCTCAAGAGCGAGAACATGGAGCTACTTCCGGCCCTGTCAGTCGCCAGAGACATTCTTAAGCACCTCGCGGGGAAGCAGTAAGATCCTGGTCCGCCTCGAGGATCTGCGCAGGCTTCAGCCGCCGTGAGTCGTCCGCCTTACGGCGAGCGCTGGCGCAGGCGATCCGGACGGTCCATTTATCTGTTACAATCCATTCGCTCGCCCGGCGTATAATCGAATCAGTTGGTGCGTGCTCCGCGCGCCGCATGCTGCCTTTCCACCAAGCTCTTCCCGTGGCCGGCCTGATCGAAATTGAGCGCCGATCCGCCGCCGGATTTGAACCGGTTCGCCCCCAGCTCGTGCTGTGTGCGCGTTTGGATGGCATACGGAGAAAATCTGCATTAAATGGATGTGCCGTCCTATGGATGGTATTGCCGATGTTTGAACCACAATATACAGGGGTGAGGGCGCTTTACTTTGGCGCCGAACGGGTTTAGTATGGTTACACTCCCCCGGTAGTAAGCGAGGTTAAAGCTTTGCTGAAACTAAAGCGCATCGAACTCCAGGGTTTCAAGTCCTTTTGCGAGCGCAGCGAGCTCCGCTTCAATGGAGCTGGTATCGCCGGCATCGTCGGGCCGAACGGATGTGGCAAATCGAATATTTCCGACGCCATCAGTTGGGTGCTGGGCGAACAGTCGGCCAAGAGCCTACGCGGCACGCGAATGGAAGACGTGATTTTCGCCGGTACGCGCGACCGCAAGCCGCTGGGCATGGCCTACGTGACCATGACCCTGGTGGACCCGGAGCATTATACCGGCCACGACGCCCACCGCCTGCAAGCCGTCGCGGAAGGCGGGGAACAGAAGCGCGGCGAAGTCACCATCACGCGGAGGCTCTACCGCAGCGGCGAGAGCGAATACCTGATCGATGGGCGGCCGGCGCGGCTGCGCGACATACAGGACATCTTCATGGGCACCGGCCTGGGGCCGGAAAGCTACGCCATCATCGAGCAGGGCCGCATTGGGCAGATTCTTAGTTCGAAGCCGCAGGACCGGCGCGGGGTGATTGAAGAGGCGGCCGGTATCACCAAGTTCAAAACGCGCAAGCGGCTGGCGGAGGCCAAACTGGAAGGCGCCAAGCAGAACCTGGCGCGTGTGTACGACATTTTGGAAGAGGTGACGCGACAGTCCAATTCGCTCAAGCGGCAAGCCCAGAAGGCGAAGCGCTACGCCGAGCTGAAGACGGATCTCGAGAGCCGGCTGAAGGTGGTGCTCTCCGGCAAGTACCGGCTGCTGGAGCGCGACGCGGCCAAGACCGCCATCGACTTGAATCTGGCGGCGGCGGAATTCAAGACCCTCGGTGGGCAGGTGGCGGAGCAGGAACAGGCGCACGAACGGGCGCAGGCGGCTTGCTATGCGCTCGAAGAGCGGCTGACCGCGGCGCGCCAGGAGCTGGCCGCTTCCAACGTGGAAGCCGAGCGGACGCGCGGCCGCCTCGCCGGTCAGGTGAAGGAGAGTGGCGCAACCGAGGAACGCATCGCGCAGGCGGAAAGCGAATCCGAGCAGTTAGGGAAACGGCTCGAACAATTGGATGGTGAAATCGCCGTTCACCAGCGCAGCGTGGCGGCGCTCGAAGCGGAAATCGGGGAGGCACGCGCCCGCCTGCTTGGCATCAACCAGCAGCGTGACGCCATGCAGTCCAAGCTGCGCGAGCGCGAACAGAGCATCGAAGCCGGCCGCCAGGCCATTCTGCGGCTGCTCGGCGAGGCGTCGCAACTGCGAAATCAACTGGCGCAGATGGAGGAGTACCTGGCTAGCATCGAGCGCGAGACCGCGCGTTCGGTGAAGGAAGAGATGGTGGCTGCGGCCGAAATCGAGCGCTTGGATGCGGCGAAGAAGTCTCTCGCCGAAATCCTGATGGCGCGCCAACTTGAACTGGAAGCCGTCACCGGCGAACGGCGCCGCACCGAAGAGGATCTCGCCGCGCGCCGGACGGCGGCGGCCGAGCTGCGCCAGACCATCGACCATGAGAAGACCGAAGTATCGCGGGTGCGCGCGCGCAAGGAATCGCTCGACCAGGTGCTGGCGCACCGCAGCTACACCACCGATTCGGTGAAGAAGCTTTTCGCTTCGCTCGAAACCGGCAAGGCCGGCGACCTGAAACCGGCCGGCGTGCTGGCCGACTACGTGGAAGTGGACCCGCTGTATGAAAAGCCCGCGGAAGAGTTTCTCCACGACGAGCTGGAATACGTGGTGGTGGAAAGCTGGCAGCAGGCCGAGCGCGGCCTCGATTTCATCCGCGCCGAGCTGAACGGCCGCGCCACCTTCCTGGTGCATCCGGAGCCGAACGGCAACGGCAAGGCGCGCCTGCCGGAGCCGGCCATCGGCCCGGAGACCGGAATCGCCGCGCGTCTGAGCGATTCGCTGCGCCTCACCAACGGATTCCGCGATCGTGCCACGGATTTGTTGCCGCGCGTTTCGCTCTGCTTCGTGGCCGAAGACCGCGGCGCAGCGCAGCGCCTTTCGACGTCCTACCCGCACCTCTATTTTCTGCTTCCCGATGGCGTCTGCTATCACGGCCACACCGTGACCGGCGGCAAGAAATCCGGCGCTGGCCCGTTGGCCATGAAACGCGAAACGCGCGAGCTCGCCGTCGCGCTTGCCTCACGGCAGGCGGCGCTCGATGAGCAGGTAGCGCGCCTCGACGCGTTCAGCCGCGAAATCGCCGGTCTGGAGGCGGAGGTGGAACGGCTGCGTGGCCTGCAACAGGCGCGTGAAAAGGATCGTATCGCGCTCGATCACGACGCGCGCAAACTGGCCGAGGATTTGTCTCGCGCCAATTCGCGGGTTTCCGTGGCGCGGCTGGAATTGGAACGCCTGCGCCGAGACGCCGAGAAATCCGCCGGCGATCGCGAGCGCAACCGTCTCGCGGTGGAAGAGAAAGATCGGCAGCGCGCGGCCCGCGAAGAAGCGCTCGATGCCGAGCGGCTGGAATCCGAAAAGCTGGAATCCGAAGCGGCGGCCATCGGCGAAGAGCACGCCGCCACGCGTGCCGCGCTGGCGGGCCTCGATGAGCGCCACCGCGGCGAGCGTAGCGCGATGGCGCGTCTTCAGCAGCAGTTCCAGGAAACCACTATCCGCCGCAACGCGACCGCCGCGGAAATCGAGCGCCTCGGCGAGCAGCGAGCCCGCTTGCTGGCCGACAACATCGAACTCGAGCGGCGCGGCGCCGAACTCGCCGGTGAAATCTCTCGTGTCGAAGCCGCCGTCAATGAGATGGCGGTCGAGGACGCCTCCGCGCGCGAAGCGCTGCGCGCCGGAGAAGAGGAGTTGAAGACCCTCCGTCAGACCGTGCAGGTATGCCAGGAGCGCCGCGCGCAGATCGAGGTCGATCTGGTGCGCAAGCAGGCCGAATTGAAGTATCTGGACGAGACCAGCCGCAAGGAGTTGAATTGCCCGGTGGAGGAATTGGCGCCCGCCGACGATCCGCTGCCGGACGCCGAGGCGATCGCCTCCGCCGAACAGGGAGCCAACGAAATCCGCCAGCGCATCGAAGGACTCGGTGCGGTCAACCAGGCCGCCATGGAAGAGTTCCAGGAGTCACAGCAGCGCCAGGAGTTCTTGAGCGTGCAGCGCCAGGACCTGATCGATTCCATCCGCGACACCGAGAAGGCAATTCAGGACATCGACCAGGTCTCGCGGCAGAAGTTCGCTGAGGCATTCGAGGCCATCAACGCCAATTTCCGTGGCATGTTCCAGTCGCTCTTCGGCGGGGGCACCGGCGAAATGCGCCTCACCGATCAGGAAAACCTGGCTGAATCGGGTATCGACATCGTCTGCTCGCCGCCCGGCAAGCGGCTGCAGAACGTGCTGCTGCTATCGGGCGGCGA
>CAZFOP010000157.1:0-8008 GCA_964520085.1 uncultured Solibacteraceae bacterium
GCGGCCTTCAGTGCGCCGCGGGCGAAGCCTTCGCGGCTGCGCGCGGTGTGGCGCAAAGTGATCGTGTCGGTGGCGGAATCGAAACCGATCTCGTGCGTTCCGGGATGAGTTCCGGCACGGTTGGATGTGGTGTCGATTGAGCGCGCGTAGCCGGCCTTCTTCATCTCTTCCACCAATTTCAGTAGTGTACCCGAGGGCGCGTCCTTCTTGGCGGAGTGGTGAATCTCCCACCCCCAGGCTTCATACTGGGGTTGGCCGGCGAGCAGGCGCGCGGCTTCGGCCACGACACGGAGAAACGCGTTGACGCCGATGGAAAAATTCGGACTCCACACGGCGCCAGTACCGTTTCGCTCCACGGCCGACTTGACGGCGTGGAGTTGATCGAGCCAGCCGGTGGCGCCAATGACGAGGTTCACGCCCAACGCCGCGATACCCAGGGCATTGCGGTATACCGCGGAGGGAATCGAAAAATCGATGGCGACGTCGATACCGCTAAAATTCTCCGCTGTGAGCCCTTCGAAATTCGAGTTATTAAATATATCCAGCTTGAGCGCCACCTGAAAACCGAATTCCGGCGCGAGACGCTCGATGAGTACCCCCATCCGGCCGTAGCCGACGATGGCGAGCTTGCGCGGTTCAGGCATGGACGGCCTCACTGCGCTCGAACACGGCGGGATCGAGCTGGCTGAAGAATTCATTGTGAAGCGATTCGATGGCGGCGCGCAGATCTTTCTCGGCGACCACGAAGCTGATATTGAGCAGCGAGCCGCCTTGCGAAATCATGCGGACGTTGATGCCCTCGAGAGCATTGAAGACGCGGCGCGCCACACCCGGCGTGTAGCGGATGTTTTCGCCGACCAGGCAGACGATGACCTGATCGCGCTCGGTTTCGGCTTCGGCGAACTGGCGCAACTCGGCGAGCACTTCGTCGAGACGCAAAGGATTGTCGATGGTGAGCGAGACGCTGACTTCGGAAGTGGCCACCATGTCGACCGGCGTCTCGAAGCGATCGAAGATTTCGAAGATGCGGCGCAAAAAGCCATGCGCCATCAACATGCGTGTGGAATGAATGTTGACGACAGTGATCTTGCGCTTACAGGCGATCGATTTGACGGCGTTTTCACAGTGAACGCGCTCGGCCACGATGCGCGTGCCGGGAACCTCAGGGCGGCGCGAATTCAGAATCAGCACCGGAATGCTTTTCTCGATGGCCGGCAGCACGGTGGCCGGATGGAGCACCTTGGCGCCGAAATAGGCCAGCTCGGCGGCTTCGGCAAAGGAAATCGTTTTGACGCGATGGCCGCCTGGGAGGATGGTGGGGTCCGCGGTCAACATGCCGTCCACATCGGTCCAAATCTGGATCTCCTCGGCGCCGATGCCAGCTCCGACAATCGACGCGGTGAAATCGGAACCGCCGCGGCCGAGGGTGGTGGTGACGCCGTCCTCGCTGGCGGAGATGAAGCCGCCCATCACGACGACGCTGTTGGCGGCAAGCGGCGGCACGGCGGCGGCGAGGCGCGCGTAAGTCTGCGGGAACAGCGGCGTGGCCTGCGTGTGGCGCTTATCGGTGACGATGAGGTCGCGCGAATCCAGGTGCTGGGTTTCCATGCCGGAATGGCGGAATGCTTGAGTGACAATGTAACTCGACAGGCGTTCGCCATAACTCGAGATAGCGTCGATGGAGCGAGGGGTAAGTTCGCCGAGCACGGCTAAGCCCTTGGCGAGCTCGGTAAGTTCCTGGAAATGTTCATCGAGAAAACGGTCGAGCGCGGCGCGCTCTTCGAGCGGAACCACCTGGCGCGCTTCGCGGGAATGAAAATCGCGTAGGTCGTGGATTTGGCGCAAGTACTCCTCGCGCGGGCCGTTGATGGCCGCGGCGGCGATGGCGAGCAGCTTGTTCGTGGTCTTACCCATGGCGGAGACGACCACGATGGGGCGGCGCGCCTCGCGGGCTTTGACGATGGCGGCGACGCGTGCGATGGCGGCAGCCGATTCCACGCTGGTGCCGCCGAATTTCATCACGATCATCGGTCGAGCATTCCTTCCGAATGCATCAGCTCGGCGTTGAGTACGGCGGCGCCGGCGGCGCCGCGAATGGTGTTGTGGCTGAGCACGACGAATTTCCAATCGAGCACCGGGCAGGGGCGCAGGCGGCCAACAGAGGCTGTCATGCCGCGGCCGCGATCGGCATCCTTGCGCGGCTGCGGACGGTTGCTCTCTTCGAGATAAATCACCGGCGCGGCCGGCGCGCTGGGCAGCTTGCGCTCCTGCGGCAGGCCGGAAAAAGCGGAGATGGCGTGGCGCAGATCCTGCTCGGAGGGCTTGGAGGAAAACGCAACCGAGACGGCTTCGGTGTGGCCATCGACGACGGGTACGCGGTTGCAGTGGGCGCTTACCGCGGCGGCCAGCGGTTCGATACGATCGCCGCGAAACGCGCCGAGGATTTTCTGCGTTTCGACTTCCATCTTTTCTTCTTCGCCGCCGATGAAGGGGACCACGTTGCCCATGATATCCATCGAGGGGACACCCGGGTAGCCCGCGCCGGAGATGGCTTGCATGGTGGTCACCATTACCTTGGTAATGCCGAATGGGACGAGCGGCGCAAGGCCCATGGTCAGTCCGACGGTGGAGCAATTCGGATTGGTGACGATTTGGCCTTTCCAACCGCGGGCGCGTTGCTGCACGGGGACCAGCTTAAGGTGATCCGGATTAATCTCGGGCACCAGCAGCGGCACGTCGGGCTCCATGCGGTGATTCTTCGAATTCGAGACGACGACGTGGCCGGCCTGGGCGAAGGCGCGCTCGATTTCGGTTGCGACCGAAGCGTCCATGGCGGAGAAGAGCAGGCGCGGCGCGTTGCCGGGCTGGGATTCCTGCACGGTGAGATCGGCCACCGTATCGGGCACGCCGCCGGCGAGGTGCCAGGTCATGGCGTCCTTGTACTTCTTACCGGCCGAGCGGTCACTCGCGCCGAGCCACGTCAACTCGAACCAGGGATGCCCCTGCAAGAACTTGATGAAATGCTGGCCCACCATTCCGGTGGCGCCGAGGATGCCTACTTGGATGCGCGTTTGCATAATTCCTTCACCATGCGGATGTAGATTTCGACGGCCTCGCTCAACTCCGCCTTTGCTACGTGCTCTTCGTTGGTGTGCGCGACGTGGATGGAGCCGGGGCCGAGCAGAAACGGTTCGCCCCACTGGCCGCCCAGCGCCGGGATATCGGTGGTGAACGCGACCACGGTAGTGGGGATGCCGTCGAACGGATTGAGACGGAGCGCCGGGATGTCGATCACCTCGCGAAGTTCGGCGAGACCGGCGGCCGCGGCAGCGAGAGATTGCTTGGTTTGGCTCGAATCGCCCACCAGGCGGATAAGAATCTCGGCCTTGGCCTCGTCGGCGACCACGTTCGGCGCGCGTCCGCCATGGATGGTGCCTATGTTCAAGGTGCTGGCGCCGAGCAGCGGATCGACCGGCAACGCGATCGCACGCATGCGAGCCAGCGCGTCGACCAATTTGTGAATTGCCGAATCGCCCAGTTCGGGATATGCGGAGTGGGCCATCTTTCCAGTGCCAACGACCTCATAGCGCAGCGCGCCCTTGGAGCCGAGCGCCAGCTTGTTTCCGGTGGGCTCGCCGTTGATGACGTAGCGCGAACCGCGCGGATTCTTGGCGGCATAGTATGCGCCCGCGCTGTTACGCTCTTCGCCGACCAGCAGGAGAATTCCGAAATTTCGTTCGCCCGAATCGAGCAGCGCCTGAGCGGCGTGAATCATAGAGGCGATGATGCCCTTGGCGTCGCAGGAGCCGCGTCCCCAGATGCGCGTTTCGTCCTCGCGCGATGCGACGAACGGCGGCACGGTATCGAGGTGAGTCGAGAGCGTGACGTCAACCCGGTCGCCAAACTGGGCGAACAGATTGAAGCGGCGCGGCTCGACGTCCATGGTCTCGACGTGGCCGCCATAGCGCTTGGCCAGCGCGCGCAGCCAGTCGCGAATGTGCAGGCCGACGCGTTCTTCGTTGTTGGTGATCGATTCGATGTCGACCAGCGCCCTCGTCAGTGCAAAAACGTCCATTCGAATTCACCAACGGGGGAGGCAAGGAGAAGGAGAGAGCGGTTGGAAAGCGCCGCGTCTTCGATCCCGATAGCGCTCCACCCGCCTTGAGATACGGGTGACAGTGAGCCGGTATTAGCCAGGCTCCCCAACCGCCGGGAAGTGCACTCACCCAGCGCGGCTTCGGCGGAAATAACTTTCCGGTCCCTTTCGAACGGATCTCCGGAGCGCAACCGGAATTCTGACCCGCCTTACTGATGACCGCCGCACCTCTACCGTGAAAGATTCAGGATAACACGGCGGGGGCGGGCGGGAGTGCGCGATGCGGCACTAAAGCCGCTATGCTCCAGTGGACCGGGCTGCGAAACTTCACACTTGCGAAGCAACAGGCCGCCGCCAAACCTGATAGGATTCACTGCGAGACTTTCAGGGAGAAAAACTCATACTCAAGCAATCCATTCCAGTCCTGCATATGACCAGCGCGGATGCGACAGAGGCGTTCTACTGCGGGCTGCTCGGTTTTCGGCGCGAATTCCAGGTCGCGGCGAGCGAGACGAAGCGCGATCCCTGTTATATGGGGGTCACGCGAGGCGATGCGGTTCTGTACCTTTCCTCGCACGCGGGCGACGGAGTGATCGGCGGCGCGGTTTATTTCATGAGCGACGATGTGGACGCGCTGCATGCGGAGTTCGTGGCCAAGGACGTCCGCATCCATATCGCCCCGGTAGACCAGAGCTGGGGCATGCGCGAGTTGTACGTGAAGGACCCGGATGGCAATAGCCTCCGTTTCGGTGCCCCGGTTGCTGCCTGAATACTTCACTTATCGTTGACGAATGAGGCGCAGCCGCGCCCCACACTCAAGTGCGTGCCCACGCCGCTCACCGGCGTGGCACAAGGTCTTACATCATCGCCACTGGCGGCGCGGGTTCGTTTGGATCGCCGGCGGCGCGGAGCGGAATCTTGATCAGGGCGAACGCGATCATGCCGATCACGATCACGCCAACCAGGTACGACGGATTCGAGAAAATCACCGGCAGGTTCTTATCCTGGAAATCGTACATGGCTTTGACGAGGCCCGCCAGCGCCTCGCCAGCGATCAGTCCGGAGGCGGAAAGGATGCCGATGTTTTCGACGCGCGCGCGCTGGGCATCATTCAACTGGCCGCGTTGTGCCATCCGGTCGGTGAACCAGCGGATCATGCCGCCGACGAAGATACCCGAAGTGGTGGCGAAGGGCAGGTACATGCCGATGGCGACCAGCATGGGGCTCTTCACTTTGAACATGATCATGGCGAGGCCGAGCAGAATGCCGGTAATCACCAGTGGCCATGCCATGTCGCCGCCGACGATGCCTTGCGCCAGCGACGCCATCAGTCCGGCCTGTGGCGCGGAGAGCGCCTTGTCGCCGAAGCCGATGCCGCCCTTGTTGATGTTGCCTTGGTAGAGGATCATCAGCGGGAAGTACATCACCAAACTCGCGACCACGACGGCGATCAGCTCCGTAATCTGAATACTGCGCGGCGTGCCGCCGAGGATGTAGCCGACCTTGAAATCCTGCAACAGCTCGCCCGCCACAGCCGAGGAAACGCACACCACGGCGGCCACGCCGAGCACGGCGATGACGCCGCCGGTGCCAGAGACGCCCATCGAAACCATCAGAAGCGCCGCGATCACCAGCGTGGAAAGCGTGAGTCCCGAGATGGGGTTGTTGGAAGAGCCGATCACGCCGACCAGGTAGCCCGATACGGTGGCGAAGAAGAAGCCAACGATGAGCATCACGAGCGCGGCCGCGATGCCGCCGGCGATCAAGCCGGAGAGATAGACGTACAACACGCACATGAGCAGGAAGGTGCAGCCGATCAGCGCGAAAACGGTGCGCGAGCTCATGTAGCGTTCGGTGCGGGCCACCGATTCGGCTTTTGGACCGCCGCCGCGCAGCTCGGAAACCGCGCGGCCCAGGCCGGCCAGCAGGTTCTTGCGCATGCGGAAGAGCGTGTAGCAGGTGCCCACCATCATGCTGCCGACGGCGATCGGGCGCACGATGAAGCGCCAGACGTCGGTGGCCAGGTCCAACCAGTTCTGGTCGGTGGCGGTGGCCGGCATGTAGGTTCGCAACTGCGGTCCCAGGAAAAAAATCAGCAGCGGGATGAGCAGGCCCCACGCCAGCACGCTGCCGGAAAAATTGAGCGCCGCCAATTCCGGCCCGATGATGTAGCCGACGCCGATATACGCCGGGCTGACGGTGGGCGCGGCGCAGGTGGAGACGCCGCCCGCGCCGAGCACCTGTTTCGAGCCGAGCGGGCCGAGCCGCAGCGAGCTTGTGCCCAATTGGCCCACGCGAAAAAAATAGTCCTTGTCCGGCGCGAATAGGTTGATGACGCCGCCCAGGTAAACCAGCGCGCCGAAGCCCATGTTGTAGAACAGGTATTTGGCGGCCTTGGCGCCGGCTTGCCCGGCTTTATGAATTTCCGCCGCCGCCACCGATTCGGGAAACGGTAGCTCGCGGTCTTCGACCATCACTCGGCGTATCAGCGAAACGAAAAGCACGCCGAGCACGGAGCCGACCAGCATCAGCGAAGTGGCTTTGAGATAGTTCGGATCGGCGGCGAGCGCCCACATGCTGGCCCAAAAGCCCAGGTGTTTTGGGATTACCGTCGGCACCCAAACGTGCGCCAGGTAAAACGCGGGCAGCGTGAAGACGGCGCCCGCCGCCACCGATTCGCCGATGGTGCCGGCGGTACGCGCGATGTTCTCTTCGAGGATGGTTCCGCGGCCCAGGCGGAGCACGGCCATGCCGATCACTGCCGCCGGATAAGTGGCCGCGATGGTCTGGCCGGCGCGCAGGCCCAGGTAGGCGTTGGCCGCGCCCAGCACCGCCGTCATGGTCAACCCCAGCAGCACGGCGCGCCAGGTGAACTCGCGCATCTTCAAGTCTTCCGGCACGAACGGCCGGTGTTTGGCGGGCGTCATTGGAGGTGTGACCTCACTTTATCGCTGAGAGATTTTCCGTCCACGGTCTTGCCGGCCAGGCGGGCCTGCGCGGCCTTCATCACCAGGCCCATCTGTTTGATCGTGGCCGCTCCGGTTTCGGCCAGCGCGGCGGCAACGGCTGCGTCCACTTCCTCGGCGGTGGCAGCGGCGGGGAGGTAGGTCTCAATCAGCGCACGCTCGGCTTCCTCTTTGCCAGCCTGCTCGGTGCGGCCGGCATTGCGAAACGCCTCGGCGGCGTCGATGCGCTGCTTGATGAGCGACTTGAGCAACTGCATTTCGGCCGCTTCGTCGAGCGGCTTGGGCGAATCCACTTTCAGCTTCATGAGCGCGGCCTTGACCATGCGGAGCGCGCTCAACCGCGCCTCTTGCCTGGCCTTCATGGCGGCAACCATGTCTATCTGCACCCGATCGATGAGAGGCATAATGTAATGTTATTCTATGGAACAGGCTTGCCGGAGGCCCTCTTTTCCCGGGGGACAAATCGACCGGGTGCAAACCGCCGGCGCCTGACGCTTTCTTAACCTTAAACGCTTATGAACATCTTAGTTGCCGAGCCGATCGCCCCAGCCGCCCTCGACCTGTTGCGCGGCGAACCGGGCTGGAATGTCATCGTTTCCAATCCTAAAGAATATGCGCAGCACCTGGCGGAAGCGGAGGCGCTGATGGTCCGCAGCGCGGTTCAGGTTACGCCCGAGGTGCTCGCCAAGGCGCCCAAACTGCGTGTGATCGGGCGAGCCGGCGTGGGAGTCGACAACGTCGATCTCGACGCCGCCACCACCGCCGGCGTGCTGGTGATGAACACACCCGGCGGCAACGCCGTGTCGGTAGCCGAGCATACGCTGGCGCTGATGTTGGCGATGGCGCGCTCCATCCCGCAAGCCAGCACCTCGACGCGCGCGGGCAAGTGGGAAAAGAAGAAGCTGATGGGCCACGAGCTGCGCGGCAAGACGCTCGGCATCGTGGG
>CAZFOP010000158.1:0-7958 GCA_964520085.1 uncultured Solibacteraceae bacterium
TCCGGCTTCGGAGAGAACTCCTGCTCGATCAATTCCATCGGAAAGATCGGCGCCAGATCCTGCGGCGCAAGCGGCTGATGCGTGCCTGGGTGCAAAGGCGGGGCGAGCGGCTCCGGGAGCGATGGCAGCACGTTCACCCAAACCGAGGGGACCTGGCGGTCGGTGAGAAGGAATTTCGAAGCTTCGGACATGGAAGGCTTATTGTAATACGCCTGCTGCGGCGCCAGACGACCAGGGGTCTCGACGGTAGAGACGCGAGTAACCGGCTCGCGAAGGTACGGTTGATCGACCCCCTTTTTCTCCAACCCTTCTCCAACCCTGGCGCCGCCGCGAGATCCGGCGCTACACTTGACCGAGGAGACGAACATGTCTGAAGAAAAGTCGCCCGGCGGGTCGACCGTTCGCCGCTACGCGCAGAGCGAGTGGGCAAAGCCGGAGATAAGCCCGCCCGATGAAGCGTCGATCCAGTTCGCCCAGGCGCGCGAAAAGGCGTACGCGGCCATGTTCGGCGAGGCCCGGAACGTTTACCACGAGGTGCTCCCGTTCCACCCGCACGTCGACGTTTACACGTTTGCGCG
This sequence comes from uncultured Solibacteraceae bacterium, assembly GCA_964520085.1. Taxonomy (GTDB): domain Bacteria; phylum Acidobacteriota; class Terriglobia; order Bryobacterales; family Bryobacteraceae; genus Bog-375. The sequence continues at coordinate 579 of CAZFOP010000158.1, forward strand.
ATCCAGCCCGCAGGGTACAGTGTTCGCTCTCGTCACCAGTGGGATGAGCGACCTGCCCTTGCATTTGCCCCCAACCGTTGCCAAGACGGCGCCGCGTCGAGTTGAACTCATCTTTTATTGTTCCGACCCGAAGAAGGAATATCTCGAAACCCTTCGCTGGGTCGCCCGCTTTCCGCACGATCAGAAGACGTGGCTGAGCTTTGGCCACACATTGCCCAATGGAAATCCGCCGGCGCCGTTTTGGGGCAGCCAGATTCTCGACACGTTGCTGTTCATGCCCACCGTCGTCAAGCGCGATCAGGCATTGCCGAACGAGTTGACTCTTGCCGGAGATCCTGTTCAATTCCTCTGGGTGGTCCCGATTTCCACAGCGGAGTGCGGCCTGAAATTGAAAAAGGGCTTCGGATCCATGCTGGACTTGTTCGAAAAGCACCACCACCCGCACGTCTTCGATCCCACGCGAGCAAGCTACGTCTAGCGCGCGCCGGCGCTGCGCATGTCGCCTTCCAGACTCGTGCGTTGGTTTACCATGAGACTTCATGTTCGATTGGAAACAGGACCCGCATCGCCGCCTCAACCCGCTGACCAATGAATGGGTGCTGGTATCGCCGCATCGCACCCAACGGCCCTGGCAAGGTCAAGTGGAAGAGAACGCCCGCGCCGCGCAGCCCGAATACGATCCGGCCTGCTACCTATGCCCAGGCAACGAGCGTGCCGGCGGCGTGCGCAATCCGCGGTACACCTCCACTTTCGTTTTCGATAACGACTTTGCCGCGCTGCGCCCCGGGACGCCGCCGGACCGCTTCGAAGATAGCGGCCTCCTCGTCGCGCAAGGCGAACCTGGCATCTGCCGCGTGGCCTGCTTCTCGCCGCGGCACGATCTCACCATCGCCAACATGCAGCCCGCCGAGATTCGCAGCGTGGTCGACATGTGGGCCGGGCAATACGCCGAATTGGGCGCGCGCGAATCCATTTGCCACGTGCAGATTTTCGAAAACCGCGGCGCCATGATGGGTTGTAGCAATGCGCATCCGCATTGCCAGATATGGTCGAACGCCGAACTGCCGAACGAGATCGTCAAGGAGCAGGCCGCGCAATTGGCCTGGCGCGAATCGCGCCAGCGCTGCCTGATCTGCGATTACGCTGCGCTCGAAGCCGCGCGCCAGGAACGCCTGGTGGACGAGAACGCGACGTGGCTGGCGGTAGTCCCGTTCTGGGCCGTGTGGCCGTTTGAGACGATGGTAATGCCGCGCCGCCACGTCGCCGCCATCGATTCGCTCGACGGCGCCGAGCGCGATGGCCTCGCCGACATTCTCAAGCGCGTGACCGCCCGCTACGACCGCCTCTTCGCCGCGCCATTCCCCTACAGCATGGGCTTTCACCAAAGTCCGACCGACGCTCGGCCGCACCCCGAGTGGCACATGCACGTCCATTTCTATCCCCCGCTACTCCGCTCCGCGACGGTCCGCAAATTCCTCGTCGGCTACGAACTGCTGGCCGCCCCGCAGCGCGACCTGACCCCTGAATCCGCCGCCGAGCGCCTGCGCAACGCGTAGCACGCCGTGGCGCAGTTCGGCCCGAGGTAGGACAGAAGATCGGTTTTCGTCGTCTGTCACGCGGCGCGTCGCGTGGCGAAGTGCGACAGACGACGAAAACCGATCTTCTGTCCTACCTAGTGGGGAAGGACGCGCTTCATGGCTTGAAGGAATCCGCGGCGCATCTCCGGGGCGAGACCTCTCTGCGCACATACGAGCACGATGTCCCCGGCCCGGTAGATGTGAATGCCATTCGCGCGAAATCCGGCCTATCGCAGTCGCAGTTCGCTCACCGTTTCGGTTTCAGTACTCGCACCTTATAGGATTGGGAACTTGGCCGATCCCAACCCCCGAGCGCCGTCCGCGCCTACCTCACCGTCATCGACCGCTTCCCAAAGACCGTCGAAAAGGCTCGCCTGGGCGCTGCGTGAGGGAAGGAGGACAAGGAGGCCTCGGAAATCGCTCGGAGAAGACCGCGCAGTTCAGACTGTCCCGGTCTGCCCCGTGCAGTTTGCGATCCAGCCGTAAATGGCCGATTCAGCCTGCTATACTCCCAGCATGATGAGGCATCTTCCTTGTCTCTTGCTCAGTCTCTTGCTCGTGTCCGGCCTGCGGGCACAGTCCGAGCGGTTTGGCGTCGATCCGCGCGTCGAGCTGATGAGCATCATTTTTCGCCTGGCCGGAAGCGAAGAATACACGCAATGCGGCGTTCCCGCCTACTCGGCCGCCATCGACCGTCACTTTGCCCGCTTCCGCGACCACGACGCGGTGCGTCTGGCGCGCGAGTTCCGCGAGAGCGATGGCGTCTCCTTCGATGCGGTGATGAATATGGCGGTCCACGTGACCGATGTCGACACGCTGGCCGAACGCGTCCCATTCGATCGGGCGGCTTCGCTCGACGAGCGATGGCACGGCGTCAAGGCGCGGCGCTTTCTAGACGCCGCGCGCAAGTTCGTGGCCGACTCCGACTTCGCCGGCTTCACAAAATCGCAGCAACCGCTCTATGACCAGACCAACTCGCGGCTGCGCGCGTTCCTCGACAAGAATACGGACCTGCCGTGGTTCGACAGCTTCTTCGGAGCGCGCGCCCACGGGCCGTTCCACGTCGTGCCCGGGTTGGCGAATGGAGGCGCGAGTTATGGAATCCACGTCACGCCCGCGAGCGGCATCGAGGAGATCTACGCGATTCCCGGCGTAGGGAAGGTGGATTCGGAAGGGTTACCCGGCTTCGACTCCCGATGGGCCTCTACGCTAGTGCACGAGTTCGCCCACTCCTATGTGGGACCGCTGATCGACGAGTTCGCGGCCCAGCTCGCGAAATCCGGAGACCGGCTGTTCGAGGCGGTGAGTGGCGAGATGCGCCGCCAGGCGTACACGAATGGAAAGACCGTGTTGAACGAGTCGCTCGTACGCGCCGCGACCGCCCGCTATGCTTTCGAGCACCAGGGACCGCAGGCGGCCGCGGCCGCCGTCCACGAGGAGCGCAGCCGCGCCTTCCTCTGGACCGGCGAATTGGTCGACCTGCTCGGCAAGTACGCGCAGGATCGCGAGCATTATCCCACCCTCGAAGCGTTCATGCCCCGGGTAGTCGAGTTCTTCGACGATGCCGCCTCGCGCGTGGACCGCATGGTCCGCGACGACGAAGCCGGCCGCCCGAAGGTCGTTTCCCTGAGCATCGTCAATGGCGCGCAGGACGTGAACCCGGCGCTCAAGGAAATCGTGGTCCGCTTCGATCGGCCGATGAAGACGAATCGTTACGCAGTCGCGCGCACCAGCGCCGTGCCGCAGCCGAAGTTCGGTAAGGTCTCGTTCGATGAGAGCGGCCGCGTGTTCACAATTCCGGTCACGCTGGAACCGGACAAGGAGTACGCCTTCAGCTTGAACTGGCCTGGTGGAGGGTCCTTTCAGTCGGTCGAGGGCGTCCTGCTGAAGCCCCTCGAAGTGAAGTTTCGAACGAGATCGGCACCATAGACTGCAGCGAATGAGTTCGCGCGGCTGCACCTGCACCGCACTTGCCGCCGCGCGCCTAGCTGCGGATCGATTGCACTAGGTGCACTATCGGTGAGAAGCGGCACTGCTCCACCGTTTCGCCTCTGCGTAGACATCGGTGATTTCGTCGCACCTGGCTCGTGGAGCGCCAGCGCCACGCTTGCCCTAGGCTGCGTCGGCTTCTATCTCATCGAAGCGCAACTCCCGCTCTCAACAACGCCGGCACTTCCGATTTGCACCCGAGCGCAGCCGGCCAAGAGAGCAACCGGGTTCGGGTGGCGATCGAGAGGTAAGGCCAAAACTGGACAGGCGCTGCTGGCGGCCGACCAGCGAGATCTTCGAGCAGCAGAGAAACCGTTTTGACGTCGCAGCCGTCTGAGTGTTCATCATGGCACCTGATCTGCGACGTGCGTCGGCGCCAGTGGTCGCTGTCCTGCTCATTCTCACTCTGGTCGCCGTCTTGCCGCTGCGCTTCCCAGTCGGTGAGCCGGTGGTCGTGGCCTTTCGTTGCGGGCATCCGCCCTTGACGCAATGCGACGTGCGCTACGTTGTGGTCCATGTCCACTCAGACCGGAGCCTGACGATCAACTCCGACCCGATTTCGTACGCCGAATTTGGCCCGCGCTTGAATGAAATCTACAAGACCCGGGTTGACCGCGTTGTCTGTGTATCCGGCGCGCCCGAGCTGAGTTTCGGCGAGGTGGCCCACGTGATCGCGATCGTCAGGCAGGTGATCCCGAACGTGGGTCTCCTGCCGCCGCCGCATACTGACAGCGGTGCTGCTTAGATGATTTCGGAAAACAGCCTTCGATAGTGCGCTCGTGCTTAGCCAACGGCTCTGGCTATGGTTCACGTCTCAACCCGCGCTTCATAGTGTGCTCTCACCTTCCGAGCCACCGGCCGCCCTACGGCCTTGGCTAGCTCGTCTTCCGTCGCCCCCCGCACCAACTCCGAGCTGCCGAATTGCTTCAGCAGCTTCTGCACGGTCTTCTCGCCTACGCCGGGAATGGCGTCTAACTCGCTGGTCAACTGGCGCGCGGAGCGGCGCGAGCGGTGGAAGGTGACGGCGAAGCGGTGGGCTTCGTCGCGGATGGATTGGATCAGGTGCAGGATGGGCGAGAAGCGGTCCAGCTTCACCGGTTCGTCTTCCTGCCCAAACACGTAGATGATCTCCTCGCGCTTGGCGATCGAGGCCAGCGGCTGATCGGCTAGCGCGAGCGCCTCGAGCGATTCCGCCGCCGCGTGCAGTTGGCCCAGCCCGCCATCGATCAGCACCAGCCCGGGCAGCGGCTGCTTCTCCTCGAGCAGGCGCGCGTAGCGCCGCGTCACCACCTCCCGCATGCTGGCGAAATCGTCGTTGCCGATTACCGTCTTAATGATGAACTTGCGGTAGTCGGCTTTCTTCATACGCCCGTCTTCCCACACCACCATGCTGGCCACTTTGTCTGTGCCCTGTATGTGCGAGATGTCGAAGCATTCGATGCGCTTGGGCGCCGTGGGAAGGTTGAGCGCGTCCTGCAAGGCTTGCTGAATCGCCTTCGACGAAGGCTTCAGCACGCGAAAGCGCGCGTCGAAACTGTGCTTGGCGTTGGTCCCGACCAAATCCATCAGCGCTTTCTTCTGCCCGCGCTGCGGTGTGCGGATTTCGACGCCGCGGCCGCGCTTCTCCGACAGGAGTTCTTCCAGCGCCTCGCGGTCCTCGAAATCCACCGGTACGTGTATCTCCGCCGGGATGAACTGCTGGTCGAGATAGAGCTGCTGGAGCAGCGACGAGAAGAACTGCGGCTCGTCAAATTCCTCCTGGTCCTCCCAGAAGAACTCGCGCCGGTCGACGATCTGGCCGTGTCGTAAATGAAAGAGGTTCAGCGCCACCAGCGGCGGTTCCGCGTAGCAACCGAATATATCGACGTCGTCGCCCTTGGCCGCCGCCATCTTCTGCCGCTCTTCGATCTCTTCCACCGTGGCCAGCAAGTCGCGCAATGCGGCCGCTTCCTCGAACCGCATGTCAACCGAAGCCGCCTCCATACGCCCTCGCAGATCGCGAGCCAGGTCCGTATGCCGTCCCTCCAGGAACTGGCGCACGTGATGCACGGCGGCTTCATACGCGGCGCCGTCCGCGAGCCCCTCCACGCACGGACCCATGCAGCGATGAATGTGATACTGCAAGCACGGCTTCGGGTGGTAACGCGTCAGGTCGATCTTGCACGACGGCACCAGAAAATGCCGGTGAATGAAATTCACCAGCCGATACGCCAGGCTGCCCGGGAAATACGGACCGAAATAAGTGGCTCCGTCCTTGCGCAACCGGCGCGTCACGTAGACGCGCGGGTAGCGTTCGCGGGTCAGCTTCACGTAAGGGTAAGTCTTGTCGTCGCGCAGCAGCACGTTGAAGCGCGGCTGGTATTGCTTGATGAGGTTGTTTTCGAGCGCCAGCGCTTCTTTTTCGTTATCGACCAGAATGTAGTCGAGATCGCGCGCTTCCGCGATCAGGCTTCCGGTCTTCGCGTCGCCCAGCTTGTCCTCGGAAAAATAACTGCGCACGCGGTTCCGCAGCAACTTGGCCTTTCCGACATAAATGACCGTGCCGCCGCCGTCTTTGTACAAGTACACGCCGGGCGCGAGCGGAAGTTGCGCTGCCTTTTCGCGAAGGTCCATCGGAGGGAACGCTATAATTGAATTATGTCACGCCGCCTTCTGGCCTTGTTGGCACTGGGCGCGGCTTCGCTCGCGGCTCAGAGCTCCGCCACTCCGCAGACACCACCCGATTCACCGCCTGCCCAGTTGAAGACCGAGCGCCCGCAGCCCGCCACCTCCGACCAGGAAGAAGTGCCGCCGGAAGAAGACACTTCGCTCGTCGCCACAAAGTACTCCTTTAATCCCTTGCAGTCCAAAAAAGACGTGCTGGCGGGCCAGTTTTACGCCAAGAAGGGGAACTACCGCGCTGCGGCCGGCCGTTACCGCGAGGCCACCAAATGGGACGACAGCAATCGTGAGGCGTGGCTCCTGCTGGGCGACGCGGATGAGAAGCTCAAGGACAAAGACGGCGCCCGCACTGCCTACAAGAAGTACTTGGCGGTCGCTGCCGACGCCAAGAACGCAGCCGACATCCGCAAGAAACTGGCAAAGTTGCGGTAGCCGCCCGCCATCGCACCCCTCGTCGCTCAAGCAGCTTATTTTCAGTTACTTTCCGTGGGTACCCCGGTGTTGACTAAAGGCGTAAGGGGATTCCTCGGGTTGATTCCTGCGGCCGAGTAGTCGATAATATCTACAGTGCGTTGCCGGGTTTAGTGTTTTTATGCACAGTTTGTTGAGCGACGCTGGCAGCCGCTTTCACCGAATATGAGCAGGCTAAGACTGGGATGGGTGGTCGTGGCGGCTCTCGCGCTCAGCGTGGGAGTCGCATCTGCGGCGGCAGCGGCGGGATCCGGGAGACGCTCGGTGGCGCGCCAAAGAGCGCAGCCGTACGACCCGGCCGCCGGGGACGAAACCGAAGGCGACGACCCGGCGGTGCGACAGGCCGCGGTGGAAGCCTTGGGAACTCGCCACGGTTCCATAGTGGTTGTGGACCCGAACACCGGGCGTATCCTCACCATAGTCGGCCAGAGGCTCGCCTTCGAAACCGGGTTCATTCCCTGCTCCACCATCAAACTGGTCACGGCGCTGGCGGCGCTCACCGAGCACGTCGTCGAGCGTGACACGTTCATTCGCATCGGTCGTTACACCGGCTACAACCTGACCACCGCGCTGGCGCGCTCCAACAACGAGTACTTTGGTGCGTTGGGCAGCCGCCTGGGCTTCGAAACGGTGACGCGCTACGCACGCATGATGGGTCTGGGCGAAAAAGCCGGGCTGGATA
>CAZFOP010000159.1:0-7943 GCA_964520085.1 uncultured Solibacteraceae bacterium
CAGGGCACAGAAGGCCGTAGAGCCTTCCGCTGATTCGCCCCCGATGGAGGACACATCCGTCAATGCGACTCCTATCCTATCCCCATCCTATGCCTTTCCTATAACCCCGGAGGATTTCCTCAAGGCTGCAAAGGAAGGCTCAGACCTGCCGTATCTCCATGGTCGCGACAAGACGGCAGAGAAGCTCGGCATCAGCTACGCCGAGGCCAAGCGGCTAGTCGGGAAGCTCATCGATGACGGGAGGGTAGTTGTTGAAGGCAAACGGCTTCGGCTCGCCCCGGTCAAAGACTCAGTGGCTCCTACCTATACGATATTATAGGGCGAAACAGTCTACTAGACACTTCGGCTGCACTTGCAACCATCCCCCCTATCTGCTTCCACCACTACGGCGACATCGAGGGAGCCATATCCGGAGAGGGAACGCCCACCCCAAGGACGTGTCGGGCTTTGGATAGACTACATGGGATTTGTGACGAAAATAACGCAGCCAATGTTAGCTAAGGGGGTTCGATATGGCGATCGAGTCAAAGCACATTGACGAAAGGCGCTTAGCTGCTAGAATAAATGCAAATGGAGCGAATTGTTTTATGGTAAACCAGATTCATGTGCCAAATGAAAATTCTCGGGTATTTGTATCTGGGTAATAGAATTACGTTGGAGGGATCGGTGATTGTCTCCGACACACTAAAATCGAACGCCTTCAGGGTTTTGGGTATTCCTGCTTGTGCGACGCTGCCGGAGATTCATAAGGCTGCGGCTAGAATAAGAAAGCTGGCCCTGCTTGGTCTTTCGAATACTACCGAAATCGATATACCGTTTTTAGGCGAGAAGCCATGCACTGAGGTAGCAATTAGGGCAGCTGTCGGGCGTCTAGAGAATCCCGTCCAACGTCTTCACGAGAGACTCTTCTGGATTCAAGCACCCCAAGAGATGCAGGACATGTATGAGAGCGCGATCCCTTCTCAGCTTAATCAGTCTGGTCGAAATCATGACCAAGCCCTCCGAAATTTGTTTGTCGCACTTGAGGCAGACTTAGATGATTCCGGTATCGCTCTTTGGGTAAGTGCTATCCGAGCCTGGAATCAGGTCATTAACGACGACGAATACTGGTCTTTATGCTTAATGCTTGAAGAGAAAGGAAACTTCGAACCACCTGCCTTTCCTTCTGAAGTGAATGCATTGCGTGACATTGCAGTTGGTCTAGCCGCAGAGCCTCTCGTTATAGCCGCTCGCAATGCGCTTGCTTTTGGAGATTCATCGACGGTACACCGTATCCTTGGTGCCTTTACTGACCTAATTGATACTGGTCCATGGGCAGCAAACGCACAATTCGATATCGTGGCCCCACTGTGCGAACGTTTTCGAGGTTCGTGCCAAAGTATTCGACAGGAATTTGATTCTAAGATTATCAGAAGATCAGGTGCTGGTGAAACTAACAAGCTTTTCTGCGATGTTGAACTTGAGCAATTTCGATCTGGAATTAAACCAGATTTAGACAGAATTGTTCAACTTTTGCAGCCAGGAGACCCATTAGCCCAAGAGTCACGAGAACAAGCTGCTCTTTGTCTGGCTGGAATCGCGAGTGACTATACATGGGCTGATGATTTCATCCTATCAGAAAAGTTACATGAAGAGGCGCTCAGTTTGGCCAAAGACACTCTTGGAGTGATTCGAATCGAAACTGGTCTAAAGGAAGTCCGTAAAGCTGTTCATCAACAGCATGTATTTGGAAACCTCAAACCACTTGTCGCCGCACCTTCACTTAAAACGATTAATGGCTTTGGGGTAACCATGTACGGCAGGTCGGATTATGATGCTGATACTCAGTCGTATGCTACGACTCGTTACTTTGTCGCATTATTTATCCCTATCTTTCCTCTTGGGCGATACCGGGTTATCAGAACGGGTAATCAGTATACTTTCATGGGGAAGCTCCCATTCCGAAAGGCTGAGCGTTTTCATCTTGGTCTTTCTTTAACATTAATCGGGGCTTTAATCATTTTAGGGATCACACAGGCAAATGTGACGGCATCGGGAAATACAGTTTCGCCTTCAACGGTAACAAGTTCTACTAGCGACGCACCTAGCCCCCAAAGCCCACGATTAAATGAAATAAAAGCTCAAATTGAATCTGGTCGCTCGCGCATCGCATCGTTAGAAGTTCAATTAAAGCCAGTCTTGGATGAGATTAATAGTCTAAACGCAAGAATGGATTCACTAAAATCGGATCTTAAATCTCTTGATGCCCAACATAATTCTGGGATCGATATCGATGTCGACGACTATAACGCGAAAGTAGATACATATAATACATTACTAGCCCAATATCGTCAGTTACTATCGGCGAATAGTACGGATATTAAGACTCATGATGATTTAGTAGCGGAAGATCCGGTCCTTGTGAAGCAGTATAACTTGCTTTTACAAGGAGGGACCCAATGAGTCCCCAACCTGAAACCAATACAATACCCGTCGAGTTTTCAATGACAATAGATCAAATTTGTTCTCTTACATTAGAATGCTGGCGCCTTACAAAAATCGAAGAAAAGCTAAAGGCAGGCAATGAAAGATTGGAGCTTCGTCGCGTTGTTCGTTCTATTAACGAGATACTTCAAGCCAACGACATCGAGATAGTTGATTATACTGGACGTATCTATGACAACGGTATGGTCCCAGAGGTTGTTGATTTTATTGAGGAAGAAGGACTGCAAAGCGCTTGCACTGTTGTTGATGAAACGATTTCGCCTACGGTAATCTGGCATGGACGAGTCGTGAAGGTTGGGAAAATTGTAGTGAAACGTTTTTCTCAAATCCCACAGGATTCTAAATAAGGTGAAAAAATGAGTAACACCATTGATTATGGTATCGATTTGGGGACAACTAACTCCTGTATCGCGAAATGGGAGAACGGGATAATTAAGGTTTTCCAGAATAATGATCAAATGAACGTGACACCATCTGCAGTACACATTTTGAAAACTGGAAGAGTGATTGTTGGCCGCCGCGGGCTTTCTGCAATTTTAACTGACCCGGAAAACGTGGCCATTGAGTTCAAACGATGGATGGGGCATAAAGATCGGAAGACATTCCCATCTGCGGAGCGAGAATATTCTCCCGAGGAACTATCGGCTGAGATTCTGAAGTCTCTAAGAGAGGATGTTCGCAGGCAGACTGGGATGGAAATAAGCACTGCCGTAATCACAGTTCCCGCAGCATTTGGAGCACTTCAATGTGAAGCAACAGCCCGAGCAGCCGAAATCGCAGGGCTTGAGGAAGCCCCACTGCTTCAAGAGCCGATCGCTGCCGCAATAGGTTATGGTGCTCATCCTGGGGGTGGAAACCAGCGATGGCTGGTTTTTGACTTAGGCGGGGGAACTCTGGATATAGCGGTTGTCTCTACCCGAGAGGACAGATTGAACATCCTTGAACACAGGGGCAACAATTTGCTAGGTGGTAAAGATATTGATAGGTCTATTGTTGAGAATATTTTTCTTCCTGTACTTGAATCGAGTTATGATCTGCGGGTGCTAGGGCAGGATGCTGCACGCAACGCCCTGTACCCCAAGCTACGGATGAAGGCGGAAGAAGCTAAAATTGATTTGTCTACAGAAATTCAAGTTGTTGTTTCACTTTATGATATCGGTAACGATGATTCAGGACATCCAATCGAGATTGAGATACCTCTAACTCGTAAACAACTTGAACAACTTATGAATCCACTTCTTGATAAGTGCTTTGTCCTCGCACAAGATGCACTTTCGGGTGCCCGTATGACTACCGCCGATTTGGATCGTATTCTTCTTGTCGGTGGCCCAACCCAATCCCCGATTTTACGTTCGGAATTAAGTACTCGATTAGGTGTACCTATTGATTTTTCTGCAGACCCTATGACAGTTGTCGGTCGTGGAGCTGCGCTATATGCATCAACTCTAGAGAAAGCAAAAAAAACACAAACCACTAAAAAGCAAGAATGCTTGCACCTCTTGCTAGCATATGAGCCAGTTAGCTCAGAACTGGAATGTTCCGTATCCGGTCGTGTTATTGAGACCCAAATTCCTATAGAAATAAAGATTGATGTAGATGGTGGCTTGTGGACTAGTGGATGGATTAAGTTGAAAAACGGTCTATTTGACACCACTGTTAGCCTTAAGGAAGGCGATATTACGACCTTTTGGGTCTATGCTCGTGATGAACAGGGCCACTTGGTTGAGACAGATGCGCCTGAGTTTCGAGTTCGGCACGGACTAGTTCCTTCGGCACCGCCACTCCCACATTCTTTGTCCGTCGAAATCATTAGTCCAAGTGGAATTCCCATATTGGATGCTGTGTTCTCTAAGGGAACCCCTCTACCTACTGAGAAGACGGTCAAGTATCGTGCTACACATGATTTGAATCCTAATGATCCCAATTCCGACCTCGCAATTAAGCTATGGGAAGGGGAGTTCCTTGAGGACCCTGGAGCAAACGATTGGATAGGAAATGTATTACTTCTGCATAATGGCGTTCGGCGATCTATCCCTGAAGGGGCTGAGATTGAAGTTACACTGGAGGTCAATGCATCAAGATTGGTTTCTGTTGTAGCTTTTGTGCCGCATCTAAATCAGAATTTTAGTGGCCAATTATACCTACCACAGCGTGATGAGCAGGTGTTTTCAAATCTCTCTCAAGGAGCGGGGTCTGAGACTCAAGAGTATCGTAATCGCCTCGAAGAGCTCGAGCGCAAATCACAGTATAGCGGTGACGAAGCTATTCAAAGCGAGCTTATTGGCCTTCATCGCGATTTGGACGAACTTAGCGTCAGAGCCACTTCTTTTAGCAATACTGCCGGGCAAAGCGACCCTGATAACGCGAGAAGGATAGTCGAAGAATCAAGAACAATTCGCGGCCGAATTGGACGGCTAGAGCATCGTTTTGCTAATACTGAAATTCCGATGGATACTACTCAGTTCGAAATGCTTGTTGAACAGGTTAAAGAAGTAGTCGGGCAGTTTGGCGCGGCCCTTGAAAAACAGCAACTGTCATTATTATGCCAGGAACTAGAGCGAGTTGGGTCAAGGGGCGATGACAAAGCGATTAAGCGGGTGTGTGAGGAACTCAATGGACTGCGCTGGCGAATACTCTTTAAATATGACTGGTTCTGGAAAGAGGTATTTGATTCTTTGCGAGATCCTACGACTGTATTTGAAAACTCAGCTGAGGCGCACGAACTTATTACGAAGGGACAAGATATGGTGGTCCAGGGTGATGGCCAGGGATTAAGAGAGGTCGTGCGTGCTTTATGGAATTTGCAGCCAATAGGCAATGCTGAGGCAACTCGGGAAAGCGCTATTCATTCTGGACTTAGGAAATATTAGCTTGATGTTCAATAAGAGGCCGTCTCTCCCTACGGGCTATTCGTTAGCGAACTTACCAGCAATTTCAATGATAATGTATTCTTCTGATGAGTATGAAATCTACAGACTAGCTTCAACTGGGGCCAATGAAACTATTCTGTTTCTGGTTCGATGCGACGAGTTTTCTGCAAACGATGAATCTCATCGTTTGCTTAATTGGTGGGCTATTCAGTCATCAGATATTCTTAGGAATTTTAGGATCATTGGAAATGTGGATTTTCTCGCTAAAACAATTTGTGCTGTGATGGAATTAAATGGGAATTATCTCGGGGATACAAACCTAACAGGCGCAAAAGAAACCAAACTAACAGGAATATTTCAATCAATGCTTGCTCTAATTGATCGAGGTATTCATTCACAGTTTTACCCAAACTTCGACCCTTCCGTTATGTGGCTAGCAGTGGAAAATTCAAATATTTGTTCATTGCTGCCCTTAGGTGGACCGCCTCCTCCTGAGATTGATCAAGTCTGGCTCGTTGCACGAGACTTCTTAAGGATTGTCACTGGAATCGAACTAAACCGACAGTCAAAAACCATACCCGATCTTAATCGCTGGTCTAAATTCGGCAGTGCAAGGCTCTCGGAGATAATTAGAGTATGTCTTGGGACCGACAGATCAAATTCCGCAATTACCACATTGGCGAATCTTAGCAGAATTCTAGATCGGCCAATATTTGTAGATTTGGATAATAAGGATAATTCTCTTATAATAGAAAGAGCAGGGTCATGGAGCGTTCCTGGGCGAGGCCTAGATAAAGTTGCTGGCATGCACCTACTGAAGGAACTCTTACGGAACGATGTAGTTGATCCTATACGGAATCCTGAGCCATATCAAAGGTACGGTATATCAATACCAAATGGCATCCTTCTCTATGGTCCACCTGGTTGTGGTAAAACTTATATCGCCCGACAACTCGCGGAAGAACTTGGACACTATTTCGTTGAGATTATCCCTTCGGAATTGGCTAGCCCCTATGTTCACCAAAGCGTACGCATGATTCGAGAGGTATTCGATGCGGCCGCTTTGAAGGCGCCCGCAATAATATTCATAGATGAATTCGAAGCACTTGCCCCACAGCGGAAAGAACTCGGAGGCCCTCAACAATATAAAGCGGAAGAGGTTAATGAACTCTTAGCTCATCTGAACATGTGTTCGGAGAGGGGGATTTTGGTGATCGCCGCTACGAATCAACCCGACAAGATAGATCCGGCTGTACTTCGCACAGGTCGTATTGATAAGATAGTTTATGTGGGACCTCCTGACAAAGAGGCTCGCAGGGAGATGCTTGCATTTCATCTTGGGAGCAGACCTGGTGGAAATACAATTGATCTTGGATCATTGGCCGAATCTCTCGATGGCTATTCAGCGAGTGATATAAGTTTCTTGGTAGACGAGGCTGCTCGAGACGCTATGAGAAGCGCTCAGGATATCACATTCGAATCGTTTCGTTCTGCAATGGCTCGAGTTCAACCATCCGTGACTGCGGAGATCTGCAATCAATACAGAGTTATTGACCAAAGAGGATTTTAAGCTTTCCCTCTCCTAAGAGAGCGAAGTGATATTTGCGATGCCATGGATAAATTCCGTTTTCGCAAAGGCAGCATCTCTTGAATCATTGTTATTAATATCAGCGCAAAGGCATATGCTCTTTCTCGATTAATATTCTCCATTGATGAGCCTTTCGATCTTCCAGACCTTGAGATCAAAACAAAGTTGCCTTCATAAATCCACCTAATGTCTCTACTGATATTAGATACCCTACCTTTGAAGGAGGCTTCCAATGTCCAATGTCTCCGACTTTCCGTCGCCCGCTCCCGTCCGCGATTCTTCGTCTGCTGTTCCCGACATTCCGAAGCAGAGCATCCTCGGCTACCTCGATGCTACGGGCCTCACTTCCGAACTCACCGAGGCAGAAAAGACCCAGTTTGTCTCGGTCTGTCAGGCATTCGGTCTCAATCCCTGGAAGCGCGAGGTCTATGCCACCATCTACGGTGAAGGCTCTGGTCGACGGTTCTCCGCCATCACAGGCTACGAGACCTATCTCAAGCGTGCTGATCGCTCAGGTAAGCTCGATGGCTGGTCCTCGCGCATCGAGGGTACAGGCAACGACATGCGCGCCATCGTCGAGATACATCGCCGTGATTGGTCGGAGCCCCTCGTCCACGAGGTCTACTTCGTCGAGGCAGTCCAGAAGAAAAAAGATGGATTTCCTACGAGCTTTTGGTCTAAGATGCCGCGCTTCCAGCTCAAGAAGGTCGCCATCAGCCAGGGCTTCCGCCTCGCGTTCCCAGACGAGTTAGGCGGTCTTCCATACGATGCGTCCGAGCTTCCTGATGCGGAGGCGCTAACGGCCACGCCTACGGCACCTGCCGCCTCTCTTCAGCCCAAGGCCGTCGAGAAGGAAACACCCGCAGCTCCTTCGGCCCCAAAGCCCGTCACGATCGGCACGCCCGTGTCGGTGCTTTCGACTCCCAAGCCCGTCGCGCCGCAGCCAGTGACTTCACCGAAGCCCGAGCCCGTGACAATCCGATTCCTCGGCCACCCGGACC
>CAZFOP010000160.1:0-7881 GCA_964520085.1 uncultured Solibacteraceae bacterium
CAATGCAGCCGGCCGCCTCAGCCACGAAGGGTTCCAGGCGTGGACTGGTCCCGACAGCGGGATTTTGGAGATTATAGGACGCTAGAGATCCACAATTCCGCGGTGCAGAGCCGCTACTGCCGCCTGGGTGCGATCGGTGACGTTGGGCCTCGCGAATAGGATGTTCGAGTGCTACTTCACCGTCTGTGCCTGTCGCAAATCCGATCTGCGGCTGGAAGCGCCCGTGTATAAGGCCTCTAACAACAGACGCCCGTTCCACCCCTTCAGTAACGGAGAGGGACGGCCTATCGACGCGGAGATTGGCAATCGAAGAAGCTCATGTTGGGTCGGACAGCGGGACTTGGCTGCAAGTGTCCCAACGCAGGAGCGGTTGCGTCGACTGCTGTGTTCAGGCTGCCCGCCGTTGGTACCGGTGGTGAAGGCCGCCGACTTGCGGTATGGCAGCTACAGCTGCGAGTTCCGGCGGTTGCGCAGGCCGTGGTTCCGGCGTGTCCTTGGCCAGCGAGAGACGAGAGGTGCGTCCGCGATTCGTGATAATACGCCAGGAACGATTTCACATTGCGGTGCAGGGAGCCAAGGCCGCAGCCATTTCTTAACGGAGTATTCGGAGTAACCGCGGTCGCCTTTTTGTCAGCAGTTTTGTCAGCACGAGGTCCATGTCTCATATGTTTTCCATAGTTCCCAGGTTTCTCGCCAGGCTCCCGAAGCCACTGAAGAAGCGGGGGGTTCGAGAAAAAATAATACACATGGGACTTGACACGTATGGTTTCGTAATCAGCAGGTCGCCGGTTCAACCCCGGCGGGTGGCTCCAGAGATCAACTCCTGCACAGGTAATAAGGCGACGGGTCCGATTTGCAAAGCGCGCCTGCCGCGACGCATCGAACGAGCGGAGCATCGGTCACTCGCGCAAATCAATGGTGCTCGACGGTAATCGTGGTACTCCAAAACCCGGAGTTGTCGGTGAAGTGGTCGTCGTTCACGCCAAGAAACAGGCGGCCAGCGGACCCGGGTGGCACAGTTCCCTGCTTGCCAATCTCGAAGACGGTCCCGCTCGCACCCACGTGGCCGATCAACGACCAGCAATTCAGTTGCGGCGCGGGAACTTGTCCAGCCGGCTGGCCAAACAGTTCCCTGGGCCGGCCGCAGTTTGGATAGAACCCACCCGGATGCTGAACGCCAAACCGCCGGTCCGCCGCGACCCGGATGGTTCCATCGGCTACGATGGCGACCGTGTCGCTGGCGCGCAAGTCGATCCCCGTATCGGTCCACGCCTTCTCCGCCTTCACAATAAGGGTCGCCTTGAATGGCGGCAGGACTCGCGCCACGGGCCGGCTTACGATTTCCGCGGGAGGCGGGGCGGGAGGCTCGACGGGATGCACAGCGCCTTCGGCATGGGCGGCGGATTTCTTCTCCGCCAGCACCGCGCCGGTTCCGGATGGCGGCACTGGCTTCGGTGCCGCTTCGTTGCGGGCCGGCAGATGCGAATCGGCCTGGGCGGCCGGCGTAGTCGCTTCGCTCGCCTTCTTCGGTTCCTGTGGCTGTATGGGCGCAGCGGGCGTTCCGATCGCTGCGCTGCCGCTAGGGCTACCCACCGGCGGCTGCGCCTCTTGCTCCTGCGGACCTGCGAGGTTTCGAATCATAGGCCAGTATCGATAGCCCGCCACTCCAGCCAGAGCCAGCACGAGCAGGATTAATCCTGCCAACATGACCGTCAGCCGGCGATCGGCGCGGGGCGGCGGAGCGGGCGCTGGCGATGGCGCCGCCACCTTGGGCGCCACATCTCGCAAGGCAGTCTCCAATGCGGCGACGAATTCCGTGCAATTGCCAAACCGATTCTCCGCCAGCGCCGCCATTCCGCGTGCCATCACCGGATCCACCGCGGCCGGCAACAGCGCATTGGCCGCGTGCGCCGAAGGCCGCTGACCGTACACAATGCTGTGGACCATCGACGCATACGTCCCGCTTGGGAACGGACCCACGCCGGCCAGCAACTCATAAGCCACCACCGCCAGCGAGAACTGGTCGGACCGGCCATCCACCTCGCGCCCTTCGATCTGTTCCGGAGACATGTACGCGGGCGTGCCCATCACCATTCCGGTGACAGTGAATTTCGGCGCGGTGGCGATCTTGGCGATGCCGAAATCGGCGATCTTCACCTGGCTGCCCTTGTGCAGCATGATGTTGGGCGGTTTGATGTCGCGATGCACGACGCCGTTCTGATGGGCGTAATCGAGGGCCACCGCGATTTGCCGGAGGATGTCCACCACTTCGGCCGGTTCCAGTTTTCTGCCCGATTGCTGCACCTGCTGCAGGGAAGGTCCGTCCACGAATTCCATGGCGATGAACGCCATCTCCCGATCCTCGCCCACGTCGTAGACGACGACGATTCCGGAATGGGAGAGCAACCCGGCCGAACGAGCTTCACGGAAGAGCCGCTCCCGCAGGAGCTGGGCTTCGCCGGCTCCAGTCAGAAACTGCAGGTTGATGACCTTGATCGCAACCCGGCGCCCAATCGCGGGATCGGTGGCTTCGTAAACGATTCCCATGCCGCCCCGTCCCAACTCGCGCGCCACCACGTAGCGCCCGATCCGCATCGACGCCGATGTATCGGCCGGCGGCTCCAGACCATCCGCGTGTAGTTTTCCATCTTCCGGCGGCATCGCGGTTCCCATCTCCATTGTGAAAGTTGCAGGGGCTTTGTGGCGAGCGCCCTCGTCCCGGTCTTCGATCGTTCGGATCCGAATCCAGCCGTATCGCAGTTTCAGCCGCTATTGTACAGTACCCTACTCTTTTCGGATATGCCAGACCGCGCCCGGCCACTACCTACTATTCCGGGGCACTCGCATCTTACGACTGCTCTGCGATGATGGGAGAGGCGGATGGACCTTGTTTCCGCGGATCGATCGGGTGTATACCTGAAACGATTCGGATGCGGCATGAGGCATCCGCAATGGCCGGAAAGGAAACGCGAATGAACGCAGTGAGGAGTTGCACGGACGGGTTGCCGAAATGGGGTCGGGCAGTCGTGGTCGGATTGCTCTTTTTCCCAGCCGCGGCCCTGATTGCGGAGAACCACCCGACGAATAAGGGCAACAACCCGCCGGCAAAAGCCCAACCGGCGCAGGCCGCTCACGGACCGCAAGCGTCGGGCCACGCCGCGCCCTCCACGGCCGGCCACGGGCCGCAGGCGTCGGGCCACGCGACGCCGCCCACCACGGGCAGCCACCCATCGCCTACGACAGGAAGCGTGTCCGGCGCTCACCGCTTTGGCGCCGGATCGCCGGGCGGCCAGCAGAATCACTCCGGAGCCAGGCCACCGCAGGCAGGCCAGCACGGTCCGGCGGGCGCCAGGCCCGGTTATTCCGCCGGCCACCCTGGCGCCGGGTACGGTGGAGTACATGGCGCGCAAGGCCACATGGTCGTCAGATCGGCCAACACTACCGTTTATCGCGGTCCGGGTGGTGAGCGGCGAATCGTGCACAACCTCCCCGGCGGCCGCGTCGCGGTTGCCAACGGGCGTGGGCACGGTTACGTGCAACGCTCCGTCACGGTTCGGGGACACGCGTTTGTGCAGCGGACCTATTACGTGGGAGGCCGCCCGCAATCCCGGTTCTATCGCCCATACTTCTACCACGGGATTTCCTTCAATGTCTACGCTCCGCTCCGTTTCTACTCGCCCAGGTTCTACGCTTGGGCGTATAGCCCGTGGGCCGCGCCAATTCACTATAACTGGGGCTGGGCCGGCAACCCTTGGTTCGGATACTATGGCGGTTACTTTGCGCCGTACCCATCCTATGCAAGTCCCAATCTCTGGCTGACCGATTATCTGTTGGCAACATCATTGCAGGAAGCTTACCAGGAGCGGATGGACGCAGCCGCAGCCGCCAGTGCTCAGGCGCCAGCGGCACCCGCCGCTCCAGGAGGTCAGGTGATTCTCACCTCCGATGTCAAGCAGCTCATCGCCGATGAGATCCGGCAACAACTGGCGCAGGAAAGCGGCGAGAGCCAGGCATCCCAGGCCCCGCAAGCCGCTGCGCCAAGCCCCGAGCCGGTTTCTACGGCGCCACCGGCTCTGTCGCCCAACGCGCAGCACATCTTCATCGTGTCCAGCGTTGTGGTGGTCAGCGCCGATGGTCAGCAATGCGCCGTTACTCAGGGCGACGTTTTGCAGCTCGATCCCGCAGATCCCTACCCGGATCCGACCAATGCAAAGGTGCTGGCGAGCAAGACTGAGGATTGCCAGAGCGGCAAGGCGGTCCAAGTCGGGCTGGCGGACCTGCAGGAGATGCAGAACCACATGCGCGAGATGCTGGATAAGGGATTAGGCGAAATGCAGACCCGCCAGGGCCAGGGCAACTTGCCGGTGATCGACGCCTCGCTGCGCACGACAACGCCGGCCCCTTACGCCGCGGATTTACCCGCGCCCGATCCGAACGTCGCCAGCGAACTTCAGCAAACCGCCCAAGCCGGCACGGCCGCCGCCAACCCGGCGCCCGCGCAACCTCCGGTCAGGATCAAACTTGGTCAGACCATCGATCAGGTGGTCGCCGTGATGGGCCAGCCCATCAAAAAGTTTGACGGAACACAGAAGACGATCTACTTTTACAAGGACCTCAAAATCACCTTTGCCAACGGGAAGGTCAGCGACGTTCAGTAAAGCGCTGATCGGCAACGGTGGCCAGCGGACTTTTGCCGCATAGCTACCAACGTGACGAAAATGGACGGGCGGGCTCGCGCGGCGGCGGCGATTGCCGGACTGCTGGTGTTTGGGACGATTGTCCATTCGCTGCTGCGCGGCCAGGCGATCGGGTTCGACCTTCCGGTGCGGGCCGCCATCCACGGCTACGCGTTTCCGGCGCTCACGGCGGCCATGCGCCTGATCACGCTGCTCGGCTCCGAGTACCTCCTGGTGCCGCTGGCGGCGATCTTGGTGTGGCGCTGGGTGAAGCGCGGCGAGCGCCAGGCGGCCTATCGGCTGGCGGCTGGAAGCCTAGGCGCGGTAGCCGTGGCGCAATTGCTCAAGGCGCTGATTCACAGGCCGCGGCCGGAAGTCTTCTTTGGCCTGGTGCCCGCGGAGACGTACAGCTTTCCGAGCGGTCACGCGTTCGTGCCAGCCGTGTTTTTTTGGATCGTAGCTGGGACTCTGGCGGCGCGGGTGCGGTGGCGAGCGGCCGTGGCGGCGATGGCTGCGATCCTCGGATTCTCGCGCGTCTATCTGGGCTACCATTATCCGAGCGACGTTGTGGCGGGCTGGGCGCTGGCGGTGGCATGGCTCTCGGTTTGGACGCTGATCGCCGACCGCTATCCCGATTAATCGATAACGGAGGGCTAGCGAGCGAGGGGCCGAAAGGCCTGCCGCGCAATCCTCGGCCATCGGCGCTTGCCCAGGAATGCGGCCAGGATCGACAACAGCCCTCCACACAGGATGGGAGTTGCCGGCTCGGGCGCAACGGCGTCGTAGTAGTACGTCACGTTTATCGTAAGGCCGATGGAACCGGCGCCAACAAATGTCAGGGAACCGGGGCCGGCGATGGTGCCCGATGCACTGTAGGTGGCGGTTACCCGGATCGAGAACGGCCCGCTCATCGCTTCGTAGTCGGAAAGTGTAAATGCATCGGCTACGACGCCGTCGGCGCCGCTGAGGGAACTCGGGGTGCAACTGGTATTCCCTTGTGCGGGCACAGAACCAGCGCACGAGCCGGAAACCGCAGTCGCCGTCGATTGAGCCCCATCCGGACCGGCAGCCGTCAAAGAGATCGTGGCCACCAAATCCGTGAAGCCGACTGCGCCGCCCCCGTAGTTGTACTGCTCGGCATACCCGGTGCCGTTGAGGCCGGTGATCTGCAACGTGGCATTCTCCAGCGTGCCAAGACTGGTTTCGAAACCGGTGAAGCTGCAACTGGTGCCGTTGTAAACCATGTTCTTGGGTTGAATGGCGCACGTCACCGTCATCAGGCTATCGGCCATCATCGCGGGCGTGCAAAGAACAGTGCAGACGATACCTATCAGCGGAATCCTGTTTGCAGCGGTCATGTCATTCCAAAGACCTTCCGGCGCATCAAGAAATGGGCGTTCCAGAAGTCTCAAAGACTGCTGGCACCTGTCTAAGGTAATTAGTTCATACGTCCCCGCAGAATTCTCATCGGCGGCGAGCAAAAGTGGCCACGGAGGCCGTCCGCTCAACCAGCGACTCAGGCGTAGACATTTGATTGGAGGATGGATAGTATGCGCGTCGGCAGCCAGACTGGTGGGGCGAGGTTCCCCTCACACGTACGCACGCCAAAGTCCCTCAGTCCTGCCGTAAACTACACGGAGCGCCGATGATGCAGACGCAATAGTTCCCCAGGGCGAAGCGGAAAACGGGGTTCCGGCCGAAGTGAGGAGAAAGTCTCAAACGGCGACGGAAAGCCGCCCGTAGTCCGGCCGCGAACACGCATTACATAAAATGCGCCGGACCTCGGGCGCGTAGAACGGCTGCGATAACAAATCGTAGGCGCCCAGGTTGAGGGCTTCGGCCCAGAACCGGGCGTCGGCATGCGGATCGGTGACGATCACCTCCAGGTCGCCTGGAATCTCGCGGGCCAGATGAAGAACATCCAGCCAGTTGGCGTCGGAGAGAGCGGCTTCGGTTAACACGACATCATAGTCGGACTTATGAACAGCGGCGCGTGCCTGCTGGTAGGTTTCGACGTGCTCCAAGGCAACGGGAAGGGATTCCAGCATCCGCGAAAGTTGGCGGGCATCGTCATGACGCCCGGAAATGAAGAGTATCCGAGACCTCATTGGTGCACACTTGCCTTTCTGTTATCTTTTTCTATTCTAGCCCCGGCTTGAATCAATCGGATGACAAAATCGCATCGCGTGCTGTCGGAAAACGCTTCCATCGCACGAATTAACACTATGATTTTCCGCCCGGCTAAGTCGTGTATGGCAGTAGGGGAATTCTCAACTGTTCTGTCAGGGAAACGTAAGATATCCGCACCGGCCGGCGACACGGCGACCGAAGTTAGACGGTTTTTTCGCGTTTCATCACGGCCACATAGCCCAGATTGCGGTAGAGCTGCTGGAAGTCGAGGCCAAAGCCCACCACGAAACGGTCGGGAATCTCGAAGCAGCGGTAGTCGACGGGCACCTGCACAATGCGGCGGCTGGTTCGATCGAGGAATGTACAAACGGCCAGCGAGTTGGGGGCGCGGCCGGCCAGGTTCTGCAGGAGGTAGCGAAGCGTGAAGCCGGTATCGACGATATCCTCGATGAGCAGCACGTCCTCGCCTTCGATGCTGTCGTCCAAATCCTTGGCGATGCGGACCACGCCGGGAGCGCCGCTGCGGTTGGAGAAGCTGGAAATTCCGAGGAAGTCCATCTTTACAGGGACTTCGATCGAGCGTGCCAGCGCGGTGAGAAAGAAGATCGAGCCTTTGAGGACGCCGACCAATTTCAGGGTCTTCCCTGCGTAGTCGCGCGAGATGCGTGCGCCCAACTCGCCGATGCGGAGGGCAATCTCCTCTTCGGTAAACAGGACCCGCTCGATGTCCGGCGGCAACGTGGCGCTCATGCGGTCACCGGGCGCTGGGCAAGACCATATTTGAAGATCAGGTTCTCAAAATCCTTTAGATAGAACACCTGGATATTCAAGTGGGGATACAGCTCGCGCAGCAAACGAACCTTGCGGTTCTTGCGAGTCACCAGCGACTGCTTCATGGTGGTCAGTTCCACGTATAGGTCGGATTCCGGCAAATAAAAGTCTGGCGTGAACGATTCGGCCGGATTGCCGTCGCGGTCGTACTGGACCGGAAAGCTGCGCGGTTCGTATTCCCAGGCGATGCGGTAGAAGTCGAGCAGGTTGGCGAACAGCTCCTCACTGGGATTGGCAAAGACCT
>CAZFOP010000161.1:0-7871 GCA_964520085.1 uncultured Solibacteraceae bacterium
CAAGGCCGGACGTATTGGCCGTAGTCACCGCACCGTCGGCTTGGACGGGAGTGGTGAGCCCTTCCCCCGTCATGAAGATCTGGACCACGCTTCCCGCGGACGCCGGGTTCTGCTGCGTGTTGAGAGAGTAATCCTGGTTGAGAATGGCGCCCGGACCGGTGCCGCTGCCATTGTCGGTGAAGATCGCCGGTGCGGTCGGAGCGACCTGCAAGCCGATCTGGTTCGATGCTTGTCCGGCGTATGTGACCTGCAAGGTTGGTTGCGCGATTCCTGCAACCTCATACGGCACGACCGCGTTGATCTGGGTCGAACTGACGTAAGTCAACGGTGCCAGGTAATAGTTGAAAGAGCCATCGAAGATGCTGACCGTAACCCCGCCGATGGAAGTGGAGACCTTGCCTGTCGAATCCAGCGTCAGAAACGAGGGGCTGGCCGGACCGATTGCGGTTCCAAAGATGGACACTATCTCACCCGGCGACACGGGCCCGCCCGCGTAGCTGGCTGAGTTCAACACGCCAGCGGAGGAAATCGACGGTGCGGCTGACGGAGGAGGCACCAGCTTCCGTATGCGGTTGTAGTCCGCAATGAAGAGGTCTCCCGCGCCGCCCGGAACCACGTCCAGGGGAAGGTCCAACTCCGCCGAGGTTGCGGGCCCGCCGTCCCCACCGAAGCCGAGCGTGCCATTGCCGGCTACCGTGCTGATGGTGCCCGCGGGCGTCACCATCCGGATGACGGAATTGCCGCTATCCGCGATGAAGATGTTGCCAGCACTGTCTACACTATCGCATGCGGGCTCATACAACTCCGCCATGGTCGCGGGCCCATTGTCCCCGCTGTAGCCGGCAGTGCCGTTGCCGGCGACCGTGCTGATGATGCCCGCCGGCGTCACCTTGCGGATGCGGTTGTTCCCAAAGTCCGCAATGAAATAGTTGCCCGCACTGTCCAGCCGTACGCAATTGGGCAAGTTCAATTCCGCCGAGGTGGCCGGCCCGCCATCCCCACCGAAGCCGGCATTCCCGTTGCCGGCCACCGTGGTAATAATGCCTGCGGGCGTCACCTTCCGGACGCGGCTATTCGCAAAATCCGGGATGATGAGGTTGCCAGAGCCGTCCACAACGACGCCGGCGGGCAAGTTCAACTCCGCCGAGGTGGCTGGCTCATTGTCTCCGCTGAAGCCGCCAGTCCCATTGCCGGCCACTGTGGTGATGATGCCGGCGGGTGTCACCTTCCGGATGCGGTTGTTGGGCTGGTCCGCGATGAAGAGATTGCCCGCTCCGTCCACAGCGACGCCGCCCGGATCGTTCAACTCCGCCGCTCTGGCTGGCCCGCCATCTCCACTGAAGCCTTGAATCCCATTGCCCGCCACCGTGGTGATAATACCCGCGGGTGTCACTTTGCGGATCCGGTTATTGTAATAGTCCGTGATGAAGATGTCGCCCGCACTATCCACGGCGATGCCGGCGGATGAGAACTGCGCTGAAATCGCTGGCCCGCCGTCTCCGCTATAGGCGTACTGCCCATCGCCGGCCACCGTGCTGATCGTATAGCCCGACGTAGTCGCGGGCTGTGTCACCGTGACGACCACCGACGCCGACGAGCCGGCGAAGCTGGCATTCCCGCTGTAGTATGCGGTTATGGTGTTGGTGCCCACGGCAAGCTGGCTCCCGTACACCACGAAGATCGCCTGCGCAGTGCCACCGGCCCAGCTCACCGACGCCGAGCCTAGTTGCGCACTGCCCAAATCGAAAGTTACCGTGCCGGTTGGCCCGACGTTGACGATCACGCCCAAAGAAGCAGTCAAGGTCGTCGATCCCGTCGTGGCAATCGTGCTTGGGCTGGCTGACAAAGTCATCGTCGTGGGCGTCGTGGTCGAACCGGTGGTGATGGTAGTGACATCGTTGGCCGTGGCCGAAACGGAGCCGCCACCCGAGACGGTCACTTGGTTGGTGACCTGCGACGGCGCGTTCGACGCCACGTTTACTGTCACGGCGATCGCCGGGTAGCTCGCACTCGCCGCCAGCGCGTCGCTCCGCGTGCAGGTAGGTGCCGCGCACGTCCATCCCGAGCCCGCCATCGACACCAAGGTCAACCCCACCGGAACGGTTTCCGTGACCGTAACCGCCGCAGTGGTTGACGCAGCCGAAGGGCTATTGGAAACCGTCACTGTGTACGTGGCGCCGTTCTGACCCTGAGCGAAGTTTCCTGCGTGGGTCTTGCTGACGCTCAGTACAGGCGCGGTGGCAAGCGGAACCTGCCACTTGTTGACCAGGTTCGCAACGTTGACTGAGCCGAGGCCGGTAGCGAGGTCATAGCCGGTGCCGGCGGGGTAAGCCGGAAGTAAGAAGTTACTCGAGGTCGAAAGCAGGCCGTATGTGTCGGAAGCAAGGCTGGTGTAACAGTTCGTACTCCCGGTCAGGCAAGGGACGTCGTTGTCGCCGTCCGTCACGTCGTAAAAGATGCAACTACTGCTGGGCGGTGTGGCTGCGGAAGTGTTACACGCCTGCGAGCCAGCCGTGTTCGGGCTGTTCGAACTTCCGTATTCGGTCGCAGCGAGCTTGTACAGATTAGGATTCGCCAGCCCCTGGCGGGAGGCAGTCTTCTGGTTGATTATCGCCATAATCCCGGCGAAGGCCGGGGCGCCAAACGAGTCGCCGTAGCCGAGAACCGCAACAAACCCGTTTGGACCGGATGTGCTGCAGGCGCCTCCGTTGTCCGACTGGCAAACCACGTAGGCATGCCCCCAAGTGCCGTCGTCACCCGCAAAGAGCGACACGTCGGGCAGGTCGCGTTGACCGTCGTTCGGAATTCCATTCACGCCACTTTGCCAGGAGGGTTTGGGATACAGGCTGCTGACTCCGCCGCCGCCAGCGGTAACGACGAGGAACGGTTGCCCCTCGGAACTGTTACAAAGGGCCTCTGGGGTGGAAGATCGAAGCGCGGAGACTATTTCGGGGCTGGCGCAACTGTCGTTCCAGGGCATTTCGGGAATATACGATTTGGCCGATGCGAGCGAGCCAGCGGTGTTGGAAGAGTTCCAATACGTGCTTTCGTTTCCGGTTATGCCGTCGGCGAAATCGGTACCTCCCACAGCGACGTCGTATGGAGTCGAAGCCATGCCATCGACTTGCAACCCACTCACGGCAAAATCCTGGTACTCGTCGCAAAGTCCCGATCCACCGTCCCCGGCGGCAACGACCACGGTGATGCCTTCCCCCGCAGCCTGCTGCCACAAGCTGTTGTAAAGCTGGTTCAGACTCGTCATAGCCAGCTCACACGATCCGTAGCTGGAACTCAACACCGGAGCCACGTCATTATCGACGATGTACTCCGACGAGAGAACGGAGCCATCGGTCGCTGTCGACGGCGAAACGACCAGGTCGATCGTCGCTCCCTTGGCGACTGAGCCTGCCCATTCGACGTCTAAAGCGTTTTCGAATTCCCAGTCGACGTTGGAAGTGCCCGGGTCGGGGCCATTCAATGTGATTACGGGATCGTGCGCAGGGAGGCCAAACGCGGAGCGGAAGTTGCGCACATCCTGGATCGCGATGTTGCTCCGGCCGACGACTGCAATGGTCTGCCCGGTGCCGTCGATACCCGCGCTCCAAAGCGGCAGCACGTTGTAGATGGTGGCAAAATCGTATGGCGCTACGGCGTACTCCGGGTAGCCGCCGAGCATCGTAGTATACTTCGGCGCTGGGCTCGCGGGCACCCATGCAGCGTCGCCGGACGTTCTCAGAAACGCGCCGGCGGTGTGGTGCATGGATTTGATGGGGAAGTTGTGGAGCGACACAATTCCAGCCACGACCGGCGAGAGCGCGGCTGGGATTTGCGGATCTCGCGCATTCGCCCAGTGTTGTTCGCCGTTTATGAGATAGCTGTGGATCGGCGTGTGGAATCCGCGCTCCACTTGCGCTGCGGTACCGGAGAACTCGACGACGCCACGGCCATTGGCAACTTCATCCACGCGAAATCCCTGTGATTTCAGCCAGCCCGTGATCTTGTCGATATCCTCGGGTGCGGGGCCGAACTGCTCTCCAAACTGTCCCGGCGTTAGCCAGGCATGATAGCTAAATGAGCCTGGGTCCTGCTGCTCCTGAAGAAGCTGTTGCAGGGCGGCTTCCTGCTCCGGGCTCCGGCTCAGTAGCAGCAAAATGCGCTCCATCCGGAGGTCCTGCGGTACCGCGCCCTGGTCGTATTTCGCCTGCGCCAGCGGGTAGGTGTTACCTCGGAAAGTGACAAGCTTAGTTTCGTCGATGCCCTGAGTGATTCGCAGTGGCACGCGGCTCGCCTGTTGCGCTAGAAGGGAAGGTACGGTGAGGGCGGAAACAATAGCCCACCATGAAACCGTACGAAAAATCGACATGGACTCCTCCTGGAGGAAACCACAATTATAATGCCGGGCTCAGGCGACTTTCGGCGAATAATAGAAAATAGGTTCAAATTAATTGAAATTACATTTACCACTTCCAAGAACGCGGAGTATTCCCGTGCCCGAGTGCAGGTTGGAATGCAGCGGCGCAAAGCGCCAATTGATACACACAGATGCGTGGGCCTGGGTGATTGTGCCTCCCCACGCTCCAGGCCGCCCCTTCATATTGCCGAATAGCTCTACGGTTGGTCCGAGCTTATTAGATATTTCGGCATTAGTATCCCGGCTTACCGCGCTTCGGCTGGATTCCAGCCGTCATTGCCGCGGAGAAAAAATTCGGGGCGGAACTGGCGCGCTTCGGAGGCCGTGAGTTGGCGGGCCCATTTCACGCGGGCGGCGGTGACGCCGCTCGGGCCAGTCGACGCGTATTCGCCGAACCAGGCTGTCTTTTCGGCGGCCTCTTTGTTCCAGTTATTCCAGCCCTCTGGACGGATGTGATCGCCCATCGAGCATTCCAAATACACCACGCGCGAATAGTTGCGCCACGGGCGTCCGAGAAAGACGTCGTGCACACCTGCGTCGGCCGTCAGGCGGCAGTGTGTGAATACGAAGCCCTGCTGCCCTTCGGGCATGGTGCGGCTTACCGCGGCCACGTAACCGGGGCCGCGGCTGCGGATTTCGCAATGGTCGAACACTGCGGCGGCGTTGCCGAAAATGAAATCCACATGCCCGGCGATATAACTGTCGACGTAATACTGGCGACCGCTGGCGGCGTAAAGGGTGTCCTGCATTCCCAGAAACCGGCAGTTGCGGAACACCGCGCGGTCGGAGTGTACTGAGATCGCCACCGCCTGCGTGCCGGTGCCGTAGGAGTTTTCGAAGGTAATATTCTGCGCTTCGAATTCGTCCGCGTTGATATCGACGGTGGCGCTGAAGAAAGTGCCGCCAGCGTCTTTGGCACCCATACCGAAAGTGATAACGGTCGACTGCGGATCCTGGCCGAGGAATGTGACCCGCGGTCGGTCGCGCGGTACGCGGACGCGTTCGTGATAGATGCCGGGGCGGATCTCGACGATCAGCCGCGCCTTGGTCGGGGACAACACGCGGTCGAAGGCGTGGTCCACCGCGTTCTGCACCGTCGGGTAATCGCCGGTGCCATCCTGCGCCACCACCACACGGATTGGCGCCGGTGCCGGCGCCGCCTCGATACCGGCGAGTCCGGCGAGAATCAGGATACAGCTCCTCATAGAGCCTTATTATCGCAAGCTGCGCGAAATCGCTTGCAAGAACCCCCCGCGAGCGGCGAATATTTGAAGTGTGGAAGAACCGAGCCGAGACGGACGTCGCGCGGCCCGGCTACACCAGGCAAGGGGAGAATATCGCCATGTCGCTAGAGGAAATCCGGCGTAGCGCCGGTAAGTTACAACGCCGCGTCCGGCGGCGCAATGCGGGCGAGTATGCGGCCACCGCCGTCGTGGCCATCGTGTTCGGGCTGTACTGTAAGTTGTTCCACGACCCGGTGACCCGCGCGGGCTCGGCGTTGACCCTTGCCGGCGCGCTGTATGCGGCGTACCAGCTCCATCGGCGCGCTTCCTCGCTAACGCCACCCCCCGCCGGCGCGACCGAGGATTTCCTGAGCCTTTATCGCCGCGAGCTGAGGCGGCAATGCGACGCTCTGGACAGCGTCTGGCTCTGGTATCTGGGGCCACTGATTCCTGGCCTCGTGGTCTTCATCGTCGGAATCGCGATTGGGCTACCGATCCGGATACAGTATCGCTTTCTCGCGGCTGCGCTCCCGCTGGGTTGGGTTGGTGGTGCCTTCTGGGTGGTGGCCGCATTGAACAAGAGCGAGGCGCGCAAGCTGCAAACGCAGATCGACGAATTGCCGGCAATCAAGCACTAAACCTTCTCTTGGCTAGCCGCGATGCCGCCGTCGCCGGCCGACGCATCGACCGGAACAGGAGCGGCTTCCGGGGTCGCCCCGGCGTCAGACGGCTGACGGTTTGATTTGCGCGGCGGCGTTGCCGATTATCGCCTCGAATCGGGTGAGGAACAAATCGGTCACACTGTCGATGCTATAGCCGGCGGTGAATGCTAACTTCCAATCCATGCTGGGGACCATGAAAGTCAGCAGGAGAAATCCGAGGTCCGCCCATAGGATGCCGTAAATCACCGGCTTCTCATGGACGTGTAGCCAGAGCAGCCAATTGTCCATCGCCGCGAAGCTCGGCTTGGTCTGGGCTCGATTCTGTTTTAGCGCATCGATGAGAAGGTGAAGGCCAGCTCCCAGGAATAGAAACACATAGTTGGTGAGCGTCGCAAATCGGTACGGCCGAATCGGCCAGGCAGGCAGAACGAGGCCGAGCAGGCATGCTCCGCCGGCGAGTAGAACTCCGAGCAGCAGCAGCCCGGACACTTGCCAGATGCACTCGCGGCGCTGCTTCTTGGTGGCGGCGATGCGGTAGATGAGGCCGGCATCGGCATCGCAATAACCGTTCTCGATCACGCCGCGCTCTTGTGCCACTTCGAGAATCAGACGCTTGCGCAGTTTTGGATCGCGGGGGAACTCGTCCCCATAAACGAATTGCAGATCGAGCGGCTGGCCGACATCGAGGTTGCGCAGGCGGTCGTTGATGTCGGGCGTCAGTGTGTTGGCCAGACAGGTGCAGATAATACCGTCCAGCTTGTCTCGGATCAGACCGATGATTGCCATCCCGCGGTCCGGCTTTTGCGGATCGAGCGGCCATTGATTGTCGATGTCCTGCCAGGCAAGATCGAGCTCCACCAGCACCGCGGCGCCCCATTCATGCTCCTTCAGGTCCTGCTCGAAAACACCGCGGATCGAGCTGAGGCTGGCGCGAACGAACGCGTCGATCTGCGGTTTCCTTTTCAGTTGTGCATTGATGGTGGACTGTTGACCGTCGGCGGTGGCTGGCGGTGCATCGAGAATCGCGGTGAGCTCGGTTTGCCACTTGTGGGCAGCCGCGTTAATCTCCCTCAAATTCGCAAAAAGCCGGCGGTCGTTGTACGTTCAACCATTCTCGTCTTGCGCGTCCGGCGCAACGGCATTGGCTGGGATATCCATCTCGGTCCTCCTACGGTATCGGACAGTATATACCGAACGGCTGGCAGGCGGCTGCCGGCGTCACCTCGGGGACTGCGCCCATGGCTCGAAAGGGCTATTCGAATCGTCTTCCTCGGCACTATGCCCGGCAGCGCGGAATCGTTTAAAATATAGGTACATAGCCTAACTTTAGCGCTGCGGCGCGCCGCGCACTGGAAGCCTAACTCCGCATGTGGATCGTCAGACTCGCCCTTAAACGGCCATACACTTTCGTGGTGATGTCGATGCTCATCGCCATCCTTGGCATCTCCGCGATCGTCACCATGCCGGTGGATATTTTCCCCTACATCGACATTCCGGTGGTCAGCATTGTGTGGAGCTATACCGGCCTTCCTCCGCAGGAAATGGAAAAGCGCATGGTGCTGATCTTCGAGCGCT
>CAZFOP010000162.1:0-7832 GCA_964520085.1 uncultured Solibacteraceae bacterium
CGTCTTCCAAAGCGTGCGACGCCATCCTCGCCGTGCGGATTCCCAAGGCGGCCGCCCTGCTCCGCGAACTGGTCCATTATGCGCAATTCGTCCAGTCGCACGCGCTGAGCTTCTTTCACCTATCGTCGCCGGACCTGCTGCTGGGTTTCGATTCCGACATGGCGCATCGCAACGTGGTCGGCGTCATCGAAAAGTATCCGGAGCTGGCGCGCGATGGCATCGAGCTGCGCAAGTTCGGTCAGCACGCGATCGAGATTCTGTGCAAGGAGCGGGTGCATCCGTCGTGGATCGTGCCGGGTGGGATGAAGGAACCGCTCAGCGCCGCCGGGCGGAGCGAGATGCTCGCCGGACTGCCGCAGGCCAAGGAAATCGCGCGGCGGGCGCTTGGGTTGTTCAAGAGCGTGGTGGACCGATTCGACGAGGAGATTCAACACTTCGGCACCGCGCCG
The DNA here is from genome assembly GCA_964520085.1 of uncultured Solibacteraceae bacterium. GTDB lineage: Bacteria > Acidobacteriota > Terriglobia > Bryobacterales > Bryobacteraceae > Bog-375. The sequence goes on from CAZFOP010000162.1 coordinate 450, forward strand.
ATGATGAGCGCGGGCCTGGTGGACAGGACTGGCGAGCTCGCGCTCTACGACGGCGCGCTGCGGTTCCGGGACGCCGAAGGCGCTGTGGTCGAGGACCAGATTCCGGCCGAAGAATATGCGACGTACATCGCGGAAGCTTCCGGGAAAGACTCCTACATGAAGTCGCCGTTCTTCCGGCCGCGCGGGTTTCCGGCGGGTATCTACCGCGTGGGCCCGCTGGGGCGATTGAGTGTGGTGGACCGTTGCGGCACGCCGGAGGCCGACAAAGAGCTGGCCGAATTCCGCGAGCGCTTCGGGCGGACGCCGCGCAGCTCGTTCCTCTATCACTATGCGCGGCTGATTGAAGCGCTGTACGCGATCGAGCGAATGGAAGTTCTGCTCCACGATCCGCACATCCTGGACACCCACGTGCGGGCGCGCGCCGGCGTGAACGCGCTCGAAGGCATCGGCGTGATCGAGGCTCCGCGCGGAACGCTGATTCACCATTACAAAGTGAACGAAGACGGCGGAATCGTCTGGGCCAATCTGATTGTGGCTACCGGACACAACGCGTTGGCGATCGCAGGCAGCGTCGAAGAAACGGCCAAGCACTTCGTCGATGGCGGCAAGCTGCAGGAAGGCATGTTGAACCGCGTGTCGGCGGTGGTGCGCGCCTACGACCCGTGTCTGAGCTGCTCGACGCACGCCGGCGGCGCAACCCCGGTAGCCGTTGAGTTGCGCGCAGCCGATGGGGCGCTGCTCGATGAGGCACGCACGTAAGAACTTGTGGCACAGTGACCGCTCCCTAACAGTCGCGGCTCGGATGTGGCGCACGCACTCGTGCGTGCCACGTCGGCATTCGTGCCGACGCCCGGAGCTGGCAGATTTGGTAGGACAGATCATCGTTTTTCGTGGTCTGTTTTCGTCCGCCCAATCCCGGCAAGCGGACAGACGACGAAAACCGATCGTCTGTCCTACCTTGACTGTGCGCCGGAGCACGCCCCGCGGCAAAGAAGCGTCGAGACGGCTCTCGACGCAGCAGGCTGGACAGCCCGCGCCACGGAAGCCGCCGCTGATCGTCGGTTACGGCAACAGCCTGCGCGGAGACGACGCCGTAGGCCCGCAGCTCGCGACCATGCTAGGCGGCATCGCCGTGCAGCAGTTAGTACCCGAGTTAGCCGAGCGCATCGCCGCCGAAGACCGCGTTATTTTCATAGACGCGCGCACCGACCTTGCGCCGGGCGATGTGCATGTGATGCCGGTTGACGGCGAGAGCGCATCCACCCACTGGTGCTCCCCCGGCTGGCTGCTGCGCCTGGCGAAGGAAGTTTACGGCAAATTTCCCGAGGCCGTCCTGGTCGGCATCGGCGCCGAGTCCTTCGAGCTGGGCGCACCGCTCTCAGCCGCCGCGCGCCAGGGAATGGAAAAAGCGCTGGCTCAGATTCGGGCGCTGGGGTGAAGCGGATGACGCGGGGGAGGCCCCGGCGCGCATCGGGAATCGTGCCATCGGTGCGCGCTTGGAACCGCGGGCACGATCATGCTACTTTCGGCTCATGAAAGAGTGCTGCCATTCGATGTCCCGCGTTCCAGTGGTGGTCAAAGATTCTTGGCCGCTTCGCGCATCCCTCTTCGGTTTGTCCCGACCCGGCGTGGGTTCCGCGCTCGCCGCGGCGCTCATTCTGTTTTCGTGCGCCTCCACATTGCCGGCCCGGAGCATGGCTATCACACCGAACCGCAGAATCTCGGTTGGGAAGCCGGTTTTCTCCAACAGGACCAATCCGAGTGTCGTGGACAATGGAGAGTTTCAGGCCACTTTCTGGGGAGGAGGTTTTCCCACGCCTGCGAATCCGGACTGGGTTGCGATCAACCTCGGTTCCGGCCCCACGCAGGTGCTGCTGGAATGGAATTCGGGCTTCAATTACAACTATGCCAACCCGATTTCACCGGCGGCGGCTCCGGTGACCGATTACGGTACGCCACTCGATTATGAGATCTACACGTCGCCGGATTCCACGAACGGCGAGGATGGGACCTGGGGTCTGGTTGTCACCGTTGCCGGAAACACGGTTCGCACGCGGGCGCACAGTTTCGACTTCACCGGCATGAGCTGGGTGAAGATGGTGGTCACCGCCGTTCCGTCCTACTGCGCGTATGGTCTTGCCATCGATCAAATCGAGGTCTATGACACCTCGGTCTCGTACAGCCAGGGGCGGATTGCGGAAGACACCTGGTTTTTTATGGGGGACAGCATCACGGCGCTTTGGGCCAACCGCGCCACCGCCACCAGCCAGCCGAGTTTCGCGGGATGGATTAACACGGACAACGGGGATTACTTCCCGTCCATGATCAACGGCGGCATTGGCGGCGAAACGGCGGCCAACGGGCTCGCGCGGCTGGCGGCGGATCTCGTCTTGAATCCGGATTACCATTATTGGGCCCTCGATTATGGAGCCAACGATTCCGCCGGAAACAATTCCGACACCGCGACTTTCCGGTCGAATATGCAGGCGATGATCACCATGCTGCTGGCCAATGGGCGCGTACCGGTGATTCCGCATATTGGCTACACGTTGGACGGCCAGCATAACAGCATCCCGCTCTTCAACGCCGCGATCGATGAGTTGGTGGCCTCAAACGGGATTCTGGCCGGCCCGGACGCCTACACCTACTTCGAAAACAACCAGGGTGATTTTCAGCCCGACGGTCTGCATCCCAACGCCGCCGGCATGGAAGCGTACAACCTGATTTGGGCCAATGCCATGCGCAGACTGTATCTTGAGCCTAAGACTTGCCTTTCTCGCAGGCCATGCGCGGATCATATACCGCTGCCGGTGGCGCCGGCGAAGTGACCAGCGCGGACAGTAGCTGGGCGCCCGGCGCACAGCAGGAGCGCGCGTTCCACACTGGTGATCGCCGGGATGGCTGCTGCACCTCGCGCTGGATGTTTACGGCCAAGCCCCCGAGGCCATCCTGATTGGAATCGGCGTCGAGTCCTTCGACCTAGGCGCGCCGCTGTCTGCCGCCGCGCAACAAGGGATGGAAAAGGCGCTGGTGCAGATACGGGCGCTGGGATAGGCGGCGGTGCTGGACGGACTGGCGGACGCCGCTGGGTTATACAATCGGTGCTGTTCTAGGTTTTTCCCAGCTTACGCTCCTGCACCGGCTGAACGGTGGAGGCCGCGCCGGCTGCAAACGATCCATCAAGGGGGGAGACACGGTGCACCATTTCAGGAGTTCATTTGCCCTCGGCGGCATTGCCGTCTGGCTGGCGTTTGGCGTGCCGCCGGCGGCGAAGTGCGCGGAGAAGGCTCCGGGCGTATGCGACGTGCGGGACTATGGCGCTGCCGCGGACGGCAAAACGTTGGACACGGCCGCTATCGATAAGGCGATTCAGGCATGCAACCAGGCTGGCGGCGGAACGGTTGTCTTCACGCCCGGAGAGTACCTCACGGGCACGTTCGTGATGCTCAGCCACGTGACTCTGCGCCTGGACTCAGGCGCCGTCATCAAGGGCAGCACGAACCTGGCGGACTATAGGATGAAATCGGAATTCGATCTGGATGACCGGCCCGGCGTGCAACACGGCGAAGGCTTGCGGGCGGGCCTGATCGTAGCCACCGGGGCCGAGGATATCGGTATCGTCGGCCATGGTGTCATTGACGGGCGCGGAACTTACTTCATCGCCGCCGACACGCCTCATATCACCCATGACTTCGAACCTCGACTGACCCGCCAGGGCGACGATTTCATGAGCGTCAAACGGATTCCCTGGGAAGGACCGCTCGAACCCGCGATGGCCTGGAAGCAAAGGCCGGGAGCGATGATCGCTCTGTCCAATTGTAAGAACGTCGTGATTCGGGATGTGACTCTGAGAGACTCGCACAATTGGACGCTCCACCTGGCCGATTCCGAAGACGTCGTGATCAGCGGGATCAGGGTCCTGAACAACCTGATGATTCCCAATAACGATGGCATCAACATCAACGCCAGGAATGCCCGCATATCGGACTGCTACATCTCGACCGGCGACGATGCGATCGCGGCCAACTTTTGCGAGAACCTAACGGTGACCAACTGCACGTTGATTTCCCGATCTTCGGGAATCCGCTTCGGCGGCGGCAAGTACTGCACGTTTCAGAACCTGGTGATCCGCGACTCCAACCGCGGAATCGGGATTTACGGCAGCGCCGATCACGTCCTGTTCTCCGATATTCTGATGCAAACGCGCCTGTTCAACGGCAACTGGTGGGGCAAGGGCGAACCGATCTTCATTATGTCCGCGGGCGCCCAGGCGGCTTCCGGCGTAGTCCAGCCCGTCCCGGCGGGCGCCGCGATCGACGACGTCCGTTTTTCGAATATCGTCGCGGAGGGCGAGGCCGGCATGATGGTCTACGGCGGGACGCTCGGATCGATCCGGAATCTTTCGTTCGACCGCGTGAAACTGCGGCTGAAAGGGGGACCGGGCAGCGCCACGGTGGGAGGCAATTTCGATGTGCGCGGCACGTCCCCGGGCGCGGGCATCGAAAAACACGATGTCCCGGCACTGTTTTGCCAGAATGTCGATGGGCTAGTGCTTCGTGGGTTCGAGGTGGAATGGAAGGACTCGCTGCCGGAGTACTTCACGGAGGCGATTCACATCGAGCACTTCAACAACCTAACCATTGACAGGTTCGCCGGAAGACAGGCGTGGCCCTCCGTAACGGCCGCCATAGTCCTGAAAGACGGGCAAAAGGTCTCCATCACCAACTCCGAAGCCGCTCCCGGGACTGGAACGTTCCTATCCCTCGATGGGGTGAAAGACCTGCGCTCGTTCACGAACAACGATCTTACGAGCGCCAGGCAAGCAATCAGCCCATCCCAAGCTAACTTCAGGACTGTCTCGGGCAATGGCCTCGCTGGAGGATCGGCCCAGGCAGGTGGGGCTCGAAAGGGTTCGAAGAGGCCGGGCACCGAGCACTAGACGACGGGTGTCCAGGCCTTCCGTCGGTCGCGAAGGACCTGGGCGTTCCTGGTACGAAAAAGCAGTGCGGGTGCCAGCGACGGTGGATCTGGCGAGGAGGACTATCGATGAAGCGAGCCGCGTTTATTCTCATTGCCGGCCTAATTCCGATGGGCGCGGCACTCGCGGAGGATCTTGCGCCGGGCGTCGTGCTGCTGGCAGGCGTCAAACGCCATATGAAGGAGGAGTTGGATCGCCTGCCGAACGTCAGTTGTGTCGAGACGGTACGGCGGGAGTTCCAACCGGCGAAGGGCAAGATGACGCCGCTCGATACGATTCGCCTGGAAGTTCATACCGATGGCGACAAGGAATTCTACGCTTCGCCGGGTGAGCGGGAGTTCTCAACCGCGAATCCGATGGATTATGCGGGAAGCGGCGTCATGGGAGACGGCTTCTTCGCGCTGCACTTAAGAACCGTCCTCGAGAACAACAACGTTTCGTTCGTCTACAAGGGCGAGGAGGAGATCGCGGGGCGACGCCTCGCGCGTTTCGATTACCGGCTATCGAAGAACTGGGGCGGACAATTCTTCCGTCTGCCCGAGGGGTCCGGCAAGGCCGGCCTTCACGGTTCGGTTTGGACGGATCCGCAGACGTACGATGTGATCGTGCTGGAAATGCGCGCCGACGACTTCCCGCCAACGTTGCCTATCACCGAAGCCGTGACGCGCATCGGCTATGCGCGAACGGCGTTCGACAGCGGTGCGGTGTTCCTGCTTCCCACGTCCGGAGACTTCCGTATGGTGAAGCTCTCCGCCGAAACCAGCCACAACCAGATCGAGTTTACGGACTGCCGGCTGTTCCAGGCGCAAAGCGAGCTCCGGTTTGAAGCACCGGGTTCCCCGGCCGCGACGACGTTGAGCGCGGCTGCTCCCTCGACCAATGCGAGCGGGCGGGCGCTGCCCGGCGGATTACAGATCGACGTCAAGTTGCGCAGCCGCATCTCGGGCGACCTGGCGGTGGGTGGGTTGATCGAGGGCGTGGTCGCTTCCGCCGTGCGCGTCGATGCCGCGACGCTGATCGCGGCGGGCTCGCCGGTGCATGGCCGGATACGGCGGCTGGAACGGCGTACCGATCCCGAGCCGTGTTTCGTCGTCGCCCTGGAGTTCACGGAAGTAGAGTCGCAGGGAACTCGGTACCGCTTCTTCGCCGACTTGCTCGAACTCGGCAGCGCGCCCGGCGTGGAAAGGGAACTGTCCTCGGGTTCGACCAAATCGGAATCGATGCCCGGCGGGTTGGGCGCGCGGAGAGAGGAACGCAAATGGGACAAGACTTGGCTCCCGGACCTGCCCGGCGTGGCCTCGTTCTTTATCAAAGGCGGCGAACTGGACTTACGGCCGGGCTTTCACACGATCTGGAAGACGCGCACCGTGACGCAGTAAGCGCGGCACCAGCCGTCAATATGCGTTCGGCTTCTCGGTCGGGTCGTTCCAGTCCTTGTTGTTGAAGATGCCGCGCATCATGCGGTAGACGCCGGGCATCCTGGTCTTCTGGTCGTCACGCAGAACCTGAGCGATCTTGGCGAACGAATGCAGCTCGATGGCGGTCATTTGGGTGTCGAGCGCGGCATAGGCGTCAACGGTCTTGGCGATCTCGTCCTGGCTCTTGCCGGCCTGAATGGCCTGGGCGATTGCCAACTGGGCGGAGGGCAGGCGGTCGCGAACGGGCGCTGCCTCCTTTTGGGCGTCGTCCATGATGGTCATCACCTGCTTCCGCTGGTCCTTGTCGAGCGCCAGTAGGTCGCCGATCTGGTAAATGCGGGGCAGAGCTGGCATGCCCATTGCGCCGCCACGTCCTCCGCCACCACGTCCACCACCGCCGCCGCCGCTATACTGAGCCGAAGCGAGCGATGCGGCCAAGATTGCAAGCGATAAAAGTTTGAAGAACATCTGTGCGCTCCGCTTAGGACTGACTCCGTAGCAACCGCTCCGTAACGGTCGCGGCTGCGATTTGCGAGCGGTGACCGCGGCTCTCGAAAGCACTGCGCCCACAAGCGGGAGTTGGCAAGCTAAGGCATGCCCCACCCATGCGCTTATTTCTGGCCGCCATGGTCCCCGCCCCAATGGCCGGACTGGCCGCCGCCCGATGCAGCGCCCATCGACCCCTGTTCCACCAACTGCGCCATAAAGCCGAAATTCGGCACGGCTTTGGATTGCTGATTGGGCTTGAGGAGGGCGCAGATCTTGCCGAAGGCAGTGGCTTCCAAGGCCTTGGCCTGAACGGAAAGCGCGTCGTAGGCCTGCGTGAGTTTGGTGACGTCTTCTGGGCCGCTCTTCGGGTCGAGCATAGCCAGCACCATGTCTCTGCGCGCCTCGACCAGTTTCTGCTGGGCCGGCCCCATCGCTTCCTGCGCTGTATTCAGAATGGCTTCGACCGAAACTCGCTGGTCTTTGTCGAGCTTCAGCTTG